>UQQQ01000017.1 GCA_900543165.1 uncultured Dialister sp.
CCCCGCGGCAGATTGAACGCGAAAATGAGATGATCGTTATTTCACATCGCCTTTTATATTAAGACTTAGCGGATTCCGGAGGTTCAATGGGGGACTACTCAATCATCATGCAATACCGAGACATCGTTTTCGACATTCCCATCTATCCCGCTTACTGATAACACAAAGATTCCTCCACTTCAGTCGGAATGACGATACGGGATAACGATTAGCACAAATGGATACTGACCGCTACGGTGAATTGCGCCCTTATGGGGCACTCTATCCTGCGCCTTTGGCGCGGCCCTTCTCCAAGGGCCTACTCCATAAGGGAGAATTCCTTGATCCCTAGTCACTAATCCCTAGCCACCAGTCCCTAGTCACCCAATTTCAAACACCACGGTGACACGGCTCTGGAGCTTCGTGTCCCCTGGGGAAAGCGGGGTCGCTTCTTTGGCATCCGCTGCCGATCCAGCCATCATGCGCACATTCATCACACGGTACGGGGTGACGTCGGCGCTGTCTTCATTGACGGAAATCACATTCACGACCGATCGGCCCAGCGTACCCGCCATGATCTGCGCCTTGCGAAGCGCAGCAGCGATCGCCTGTCGCAGGGCTTCCTCCTTATACTCCTGCGTCTTGCTCACGGAGAAATCCACGGAGTCAATGCGGTTCGCTCCGGCTTCTACTGCCGCATCTATGACGGCAGCCGTTTTATCCAGACGGCTCACCACGACCTTCATGGAATTCGTGCATTTATATGTCTTCGACTTCACGCGGCCCTTATCATCATAGATATTCTGCGGATACACATTGTAATTCTGCGTCTCGATTTTTGACGCATCTGCACCAGCGGCAATGACGGCATTCCGCACATCGGTCATGATCTGGGCATTCTCACGAGCGGCATTCTTTACCTGCGCCGACTCTGTCTCGACAGAGAGGTAAACGGCAGCCGTGTCACTCTTCGCCGTGACCTCTGCGCTCCCCGATACAGTGAGGCTCCTGCGCGGCAGCTCCTCCGCCTGCGCGGTCATCGTAGAAACGAGCAGCAGTCCGGCTGCTGCGATAGCGATCCATTTCTTATGCATAGGTATTCCTCCTTTGAAATTGACTAGCGGTCATTTTCTTCATTATAAGGAAAGAAACCAAGTTTGTCAAATGGAAGGGAACAGGTTCCGGGTCCGCCCCTGGGGCGTATCGCCCTTTGATTGCGGATGAAAGCTCCGCTTGAATGAGAAATTAGAAATTAGAAATGAGAAATGCGAAATGCGAAATAATGGTACGGCGCATTTCGTCATCCTGAGCGGAGAAAAACGTCGTATGTTAAAAAATGGCTTATCTGAAATAGGAGAACGGAGTCGAAGGATCTAAGCGCCGCGGAGGTTTGAAACTGGCGGTTTTCTCGTATCGCAAACCTAATCCCTAGCCACTCCTGATTCCACATCCTTCTCGTCGATGATGCGGATGCCCGCTTTGACTAAGGCTTCGGCCAGGATGCCGCGGCCTTTGATCTTTTTGCCGCTGAATGTGCCGTCATAGATCTCATGGACACCGCAGGTGGGACTTTTCGCCTTGAGGATCGCACACGCGATCTCTTCCCCCTCGATTTCCTTCAGTGTCCGTGCGACACCGGCGCGATACACGGCATCCAGATCCTTTCCCTCGCAGGAAATCACACGCCCTTCGCGAAGCTCCACCGGAGACCGCGGGACCGGCATACCGGCCGCGACCTCCGGACAGACAGGGATCACCTCTTTGCCCTTTACATAGGAAATCACGGCTTCATTCCGATTGTTTCCGCCGCTGTACTTGCAGTTTCGCCCCAAAAGGCAGGCGCTGACGATGATCTTCTTCATAAAGACTCCTTTGGTAAACAGATTCTATGGGTTCTATGGGTTCTATGGGTTCTGGTAGCGGCTTCGTCGCCATTTGAGATGATGGTATTCTCGTATCGCTAACCTAATCCCTAGCCACTCATCCCTAGCCACTCATCCCTAGCCACCAGTCACTAGTCACAAAAAAGCGGCGCCATACGAACAGTGCGCCGCTTTGCTTTATTCCATTCCAGTCGCGCCGAGCATGACGGCGAGGTCGTAGAGATCTCTGCGGAATGGTTCTTTTTCTTTTTTTGCTTCTTCGTAGGGAAGAATGCGCACGCGACCTCTATGCATACCGATGAGCGCGCCGGTTTCCCCTTTAAGAAGCGCGGTCA
Source organism: uncultured Dialister sp. (assembly GCA_900543165.1). Taxonomy (GTDB): domain Bacteria; phylum Bacillota; class Negativicutes; order Veillonellales; family Dialisteraceae; genus Dialister. The sequence goes on from UQQQ01000017.1 coordinate 2,198, forward strand.
CCGCGCACGCGCCTAAAATGGAGCCAAGCTGGCAGTCTCTAGCCGTCGGCTGGCCGCCGCGCTGGATGAAGCCGAGCGTGGTCGTACAGACGTCGATCTTTGTATGCTCTTTCAGCCACTCGCCCAGCAAGCGGGCATCGCCAGCGCCTTCCGCACAGATGATGATGCTATTCGTCCGCCCCAGCTTCATCTGCGCCTCGAGGCTCCTTGCCAGCTTCTCCCGTTCGAAGGGTACCTCCGGCACCAGAATGTACTCCGCTCCGCAGGCAAGGCCCGCATCAAGTGCGATGTGCCCCGCGAAACGTCCCATGACTTCCACAATGGCGGCACGTTCGTGGGCAGACGCACTGTCTCGGATGCGGCTCACAGCGGAAACGACCACGTTCACCGCCGTATCATGCCCGATGGTCTCATCGGTCCCATGCATGTCGTTATCGATCGTACCCGGTACCGTCACCGTCGGAATGCCGAGGCGCGTCAATACTTCAGCCCCCTGCACAGAACCGTCACCGCCGATGACGACGAGCCCGTCGATGCCGTGCTTCCTTAAAATATCCGCCGCTTTGATCTGATTTTTCCGTTCGAAGAAAGCCTGACAGCGCGCCGTGCGCAGCATCGTCCCGCCGCGCAGCACGATCCCGCCCACAGACGCCGAGGTCATCGGCGCGATGTCTTCATCCAGAAGTCCTGCATAGCCACGCTCAATGCCGTATACCTCAGCGCCCAGCGCGAGCGATGTCCGGACAACGCTTCTGACAGCGGCATTCATGCCCTGTGCATCACCGCCGCTGGTCAGTACAGCCAGTCGTTTCATAAAAGTCGCCTCCTTGGGGAATGAGTTGAAGGTTCAGGGTTCAGGGTTGTGGTGGCGGCTTCGCCGCAAATATTTATGGACGCGAAGCGTCGATTTTTTACAAAAGGGCGATGCCCGAAAGTCGGATTCAAGTCACTAGTCACCAATCACCATTCACGCAAGGTTCCTCAACCTGCTGAACCTTTTGAACCCGCAGAACCTGCTACGCTCTTGATCACAATCTCCGCTCAGCAAACTCCACATGATGCTGGTCCAGATAGCGGGCGATCAGGATCGCAGTCTGCTCCGGGTGGCAGTTGGTCGTATTGATGACCACATCCACACGATCGCGCCACTTCGCCCATTTCCGCAGCATCTGGCGCACATAGCCATCCACATCGGAATAATCCATGGTCGGGCGCTTGCCAATGCGGCGGCGCACCCGCTCTGCAAGGCGGTACGGCTTCGCATAGAGCAGCACCATCACGCCATGCTCCGCAAGGAGGTGAAATTTCTCCTCCGTCATGGGGTAATTGCCCCCCATCGCGATCACCGCTTCATGGTAGTAGCGGACGCGGCTGATCACCTGCATTTCCTTCTCCGCGAAGGCCTCTGCCCCCGCATCGCGATAGAAGTCGGCGATCTTCATCCCCGTATCCCGCTCCATCATGCGGTCTGTGTCTGCGAGCTGCCAATCCAGCCCATCGGCCAGGATCTTCGCGGCTCTGCTTTTACCGGTCCCCATCGGACCGATCAGTACGATATTTCTCTTCTTCATAGGTACCTCGGCTTTGAAATGCAGTGATCTCGAGCGCAAAGGACAAGGTCGTCCCTTCTCGTTTTAATCGGACGAGCTTCACCACATTCCACACTTCTTTGCTTTTTATTATATCAAAGCCGCGGACAATTTGTGAAAAACTGCCAGTGCCAACTACATGAATTTTATTAAAATTTCCATTCTTTTCCTCTGAAATCTCCTTCACGGAGACGCCTGCCTCCTCCAGCAGCTCCTCATAGGCCGAAGCCGGCGCCTTTTGAAAGAGCGAAGAGAGGAAATCCTGACGCGCCGCATTCCTCTCCGCGTGCTGATACGACAGAAGGAGCTGATTCTCCGCGGACGTCCCTTCCGCCCGCTCCCGCAGATGCCCCGCTTCCCGGAAAAAAAGGCCCCCGACCAAAAGGAGCAGCAGCGCCAAAAGCCCATACGCCAATGCGTACTTCGGATCATGTAGAAATCGGGATGCCATGGTGTCTCCTTTCGTTTCAGGGGTCAAGAGTTCAAGGGTTCAGGGTTCAGGGTTCAGGACTGTGGTGGCGGCTTCGCCGCAGTATATAAATAGGGCGATGCCCGAAGGTCTCTTGATAGCAGGCTCCCCTCGTATCGTCAGCCTCCCCCTCGAGGGGAAGGTGCCCCGTAGGGGGCGGATAGGGCACTGGCGGTATGAAAGAGAGTGGGAAGGAGCGTCTCAAGTCGACGATTTATGAAAGCACCCGAGCGCCGCTGACGCGGTCCCCCTTCCCCGATGGGGAAGGCTTAGGCGGAGCGACGCTCCGCGTCGATTTTTATAAAGGGCAATGCCCGAAGGTGGAATTTCAGTCACTAGTCACAAGTCACTAGTCACTTGAGGCTCCTAATCCCCAATCCCTAATCCCTAGCTACTAGTCACTAGTCCCTAGCTACCAGTCCCTAGTCCCCAGCCACTCACTCTCCCGACCGGCAGAGTGCCTTCTCCCATTCCTTGCAGAAAGCGCCCGCCTTCCGTTTCACCAAAGGAAGCTCACGGCCGCTTTCGAGCGTCAGTGCCTCCTGCCCGATTTCCTTCACCCGCTCCGCATTGACAAGCATGCCGCGGCCCGGTGAGAGGAAATGAAAAGCACTCCGGCCCCTGAGCTTTTCCGTCAGGGAAGAGAGCGTCGATGAGAGGCAGAGCTCTTCGCCGCCGGAAAGGTACATGCGCTGCACATGGTCTTCGGAAATCACCGCTTCTATATCCGCCAGCGCGACCGAACGCCAGCCAGCGGCCGTTTTGAGGAGCACCTTCCGCCGCCAGCTCCCTTCCAGCGCGGAAAGGCAGCGGTCGACGGCCTCTCTCGCCTCCGCCTCTGTCGCCGGAAGGAGCAGGTAGTGCCGCGCCCCCAGACGGAAGGATTCGAGTGCGCGGCTGTCATCCTCTGCGAGGAAAACCATTTCCGTATCCGCCCACTTCGCGCGCACATCGGCGGCTGTCTGCATCGCCCCCTCGGGCAGAAAGGATAGATCCCAGAAGAGCAGATCGAAGCGCTCCTCCCCGCGCCGCCAGTCACCCAGAAAGGCGTAGCTGTTGTCATACGACACGCAGGAAAGGGAAAGCCCCCGCGAGCGTGTCATTTCTCCCAAGAAACGCCGGATGAGCCCGGCCGTCTCTTCGCTGTGACTGATGATCCCTGCCAGAAGCATCGCCATCCCTCCTCTCTTGCTTTCCATATTATAATAGAAAATGTATTTTATGTTCAAGGCAGCGCATCCGCGCATCATACGTTCCCCCAATAAGGGATGTCTCATACGCCTTTGCCTCTATCATCAGAAAGGAACCCCTATGTCTTCCTATCTCACACCGCTCCTTGTCGCTTTAGGCGGCGCACTGGGCGCACTCACGCGATACACCGTCACCCTGGTCGCCGCCTCCTTTCTTGGAAGCAGCTTCCCCTATGGCACGCTCATCGTCAATGGGGCCGGCTCTTTCCTGATCGGCCTCCTCGCCTGCTTCTTCACCCAGCACTTTCCCTCCCCCCTTGCCTCCGCGTTTCTGGTGACGGGATTCCTGGGCGGCCTTACGACCTTCTCTTCCATGATGAATGAAATCATGCAGCTTTTCCTTGCCGGTCAACTTCTCGAAGGATGCGCCTACCTGCTCTCCCAGCTCCTCATCGGACTTCTTGCCGTCTTCGCCGGATACCTTCTCATGAGCCGGATCAGCCTGTAGCTCCCCACAGCCAAAACGCCCTCCCCCGCCAATGGCAGGAGAGGGCGTTTTCTTATTTCAATTTCTCAAGCTCCATCATAGCCTTGTACACCATATCGAAGGTGATATTATACGGCTTCACACGCATATCCTTCGTGTGCAGGCAATTCTCTACCAGCTCATCCGGATGCGCGGGATCGATGCCGATGTCAGCCAGACAATGCGGAAGACCGATGGACTTGGCAAAGCGGTAGATCTTATCCCGTTCTTCGATCTGTCCATCCATCGTCAGCATGACCTGCAGGCCGTAATTCACGACCGCGCCGTGCAGATGATTTCCCTTGTGCGGCGTGCGGGTATGGCTGTTGTAGATCGCATGCGCCAAGCTCGAGTCCAGATCATCCTCGATGCATACAGACGCCATCCCCGGCGCCACAATGATGGAAAGGATCGCCGGCTCCAGTGCATCCATCACGATGCCCTTGTCCACCGCTTCGAGCGCCGCCTTGCCATACTTCAGGATGCCGGGCGCTACATTCTGCGCGTTTCTGACGCCCGTCTCCTGCACCCATGTGAGATCCATGCCGCGTGCGGAGAACGGCACCTCGTACTGTTTCGCGAGCGCATCACCGAGACCGGCCCAGAAATATTCACGAGGCGAATGTGCGATGACCTCCGTATTGATGAACGTGTGATAGGCATTGCGGTCGCGATAGATCGAGCCCTTGAAGCTGTGATCCGGATGGTACATGATGCAGACCGCCGTGACGGACGCGCAATTCGACGCCAGCGTCGGGAATGTGAAGAGCGGCTTCTTCAGAAGATGCGTCGCCCACTTCGCCGTATCCGTCGCGCGGCCGCCGCCAACTGAAAAAACCATGTCCGCCTCGCGGATCTCAGGGATCCTCGTCAGCGCCTCTGCATTTTCAAAAGTCGCATCATCACCATACTGGAAACTGCCGAGGATCTCAATATGCCCTTCACAGGCCTTGCGAATCAGCGGCTCTGCTGCCGCTCTCGACTTCTCACCGCCCACAATGACTGCCGTCTTGCCGTAGTCTGAGCAGATCTCCGGGACAGCATCGTACGCATCGACGCCGATCGTGAAATGAGGAAAAAATGTACTTTTCATAGGAGTTCCTTCCTTTATACCCATAGGTAAAATTCTATGTGAACTATTATAAGCATGAAGGGCGAGAGATGCAAGAGAGGAGCAAGGATTAGCCTTCCCCTTGAGGGGAAGGCTTAGGCGGAGCGACGCTTCGCGTCGATTTTTATAAAGGGCGAGGCCCGAAAGTGGTATTCAAGTCACTAGCCACTAGTCACTAGCTACTCATCCCTGCTTTCAAACTTCAAGGGGACGCCCCACGGCCTGACTACATTGCCCCTAGCATTCATCGCCCAATAATGATACCATAGGGACATATCTCTAAAGGGAAGGAAGCACTATGAAACGACCGCAAAAAGTGACCCCGGAAAGCCGGCTGAACCAGTACGCCCGTAAAATGTACGGCAAAGAAAAATTCGAAAAGCAGTGGGACGAAGACTACGAGACAGAAAGCCTCACCGGCAAAAAAGGCGACAAGAAAAAGATCCGCATCGCCCTGAACCGGAAGCTCCGCCACAGCAGGAAGCAAGACATCGCTGACGGCGGCGCTTACAAAAAAGAAACCTCGTGGGAAGAGTAGCCATGGATTAGGATCATCGTGTCACCAGTGACTAGGGATTAGGGATAGGAGTGACTGGTGACTGGTGACTTGAATACCGCCTTTGGGCATCGCCCCATATATATTCGCGGCGAAGCCGCCACCTTCATTCCTCATTCCTAATTAGTCCCCGAACCTTGAAGTTTGAAAGCAGGGATGAGGGATTAGTGACTAGGGATCAGGAGCCCCAAGTGACTTGTGACTTACATACCCCTTTCGGACATCGCCATTATTTATACTTTGCGGCGCTTCTGATTTTTAGCGCCGCACCAACACTTCTCACTTCTAACTGGCGAGAAGAGCTTTCGTCCACAATCAAGGGGCGACACGCCCCCAGAGCTAACCCTGAACCTTCCCCCCCATTTACCCCTGAAAGCGTCCTACCATGATCAATAAAGAAGACATCCTCGTCCTCGACACCGAGACCACCGGTTTCGGCCCTTTGGCCGAGATCCTGCAGCTCTCCATCGTAAACGGACTGGGCGAAGTCGTGATGAATGAATATTTCCGCCCCGCGCGCGCCACCTGCTGGCCCGGCGCCGAAGCGGTGAATCACATTTCCCCCGCCATGGTCGCGGGCAAGCCCCTCATCAGCGAGAGGAAATCAAACATCGAAAGCATTCTTCACGCCGCCAAAATCATCTCCGGCTACAACCTCCCCTACGACCAGAAAATGCTCATTCAAAACGGCATCTACATCCCGAGCCGTTTCAAAGTCCGCTACATGGACCTTATGAAACCTTTCGCCAAAACCTATGGCGAGCCGAGCACCCGCTATCCGGGAAAATATAAATACCAGAAACTCATCACCTGCGCGAAATACTACGGCTACGCCGAGGAAGGCTGGCACGACAGCCTCGCCGACACGAAAGCCACCCTCTACTGCTTCTGGAAAATGGTCGAGGACGGAAGCATTGTTCTGGAATAATGATGTCCCACAAATAAAGAAACCCATCAGCAAAGGTTCAGGGTTAGCCCGTGGGGCGTGCCGCCCTTTGATTACGTGCGAAAGAAGGGGAGCGGGGGATGGTGCGGCGCATAAAAATCAGAAGCGCCGCGAAGGTTTGAAACCAGGGAAACGCTGATTCAATCGCAGAGTCAGATTTAATCAGTTTCCCTAGCGGTTTTCTCGTATCGCAAACCTAATCCCTAGCCACTAGTCACTAGCCACTCATACCTGCTTTCAAACTTAGCCCCAGAAAGGAACCCCATGCCCAAGAAATACTACGTCGTCAAGCGCGGACACCATGCGGGCGTCTACTACAGCTGGAGCGACTGCCAGAAAGAAGTCACTGGATTTCCAGGAGCCATCTACAAAGGCTTTGCCACCCAAGCCGAAGCGGAGGCCTGGTACGGCAAGCCCATCGCCCCGCCGCCGAAAGCCGCAGTCCATGCGGCCATCCCCCAAAAGCCATCACCAACGATCGAAACTCTCGAGAAGAAATACCCCGCCTACGCCGAACCCATGGACATCAGCTGCATCTCCTACGACGGCAAGACCGAGCGCATCGTCCTTCCCGAGACACTCATCATCTACACCGACGGCTCCTGCCTCGTGAACCCCAATGGCCCCGGCGGATTTGCCGCCGTCTTCCTCACCCCCGAAGGCCGTGAGCTCCTCACCCTCTCCGGCGGCGAGCCTGCCTCTACGAACAACCGCATGGAGCTCCGCGCCGCCTACGAAGCACTGAAGCTCCTGGATGACGGCATCCGCCGCACCATCACCTTCCACACCGACAGCAAGTACCTGCAGAAAGCCATCACCAACCGCTGGCTCTACAACTGGAAACGCAACGGCTGGCTCACCGCCGCCAAGACCCCCGTCTCCAACCAGGACCTCTGGAAAGCCCTGGACCGCGTCATGACGCCCCACCACCTCACCTTCGAATGGATCAAAGGACATGTCGGCACCAAGTACAACGAAATGTGCGACACCCTTGCGAAAGGCGAAGCGATGAAGTTCAAGAAATCGTGACTGGGGATGAGTGGCTAGGGATTAGGGATTAGACTAGGAGACTAGGAGACTAGGAGACTGGGAGACATCAGATATCAGACGCCAGACATCTGACTTCTATCCTCCAGCCTTCGTGCATCGTCCTTTATAAAAAGCGACGTGAAAATCCAGTGAGACGCCATTTCGAACGAAGTGAGATGAGGGGGGCTGCGTAGCGGTATTGCATGAAAGTGTTGGAATATCGATAGCATCGGACTATTCAACATAGCACGCTATACCGCTAGCATGCCCCTATTGCCTTCGGCACTTCTCCCGAAGGGGGAAGCAAGACGTTACGCAGCTAACGATTTCCTTAACTTAATAGCATTACCCCTCTAGGGGAAGGGGGACCGCGTCAGCGGCGCTCGGGTGCTTTCATAAATCGTCGACTTGAGACGCTCCTTCCTACTCTCTTTCATACCGCCAGTACCCTATCCGCCCCTTCGGGGCACCTTCCCCGCAAGGGGGGCTGACGATACGGGAATACCGTCATCTAAAATGCGGCGAAGCCGCCACCTGAATCCTTTGAACCCTGAACCTTAAATCCCCAATCATTAAAATTTCATTTCCCTTTCCTGCGTGAATGCTGTATAATACATACAGCATTTTTATATTGAATCAAAGAAGGTCTTTCAAAAAATCTTTGAAAGTGAAAAGAGAAGATGGTGCAAATCCGTCACGGTCCCGCCGCTGTAAGGCTGAGCCCTCCTCACGATGTCACTGGGAAACCGGGAAGACGAGGACAGGCGAGGACGCCGAGCCAGAAGAACTGCCCTCTTTGATGAAGACAACTGATCCGCTGCGGATGGTGCGATGTATACCGGAAGCAGATGGCGCAGGTTGTTTTCAAGTTTCCATCCAGATGGGATAAAGGAGGAAGTAAAATGAATCAGAAAATTTTGACAGCGTCTCTGGCAGCTCTTGTGTTGACCACAGGCGCTTTTAGTGTGCAGGCAGAAAGCACCCCCCCGAATTTTTATTCGTTAAATGAGGTGGTAGTTACTGCGAGCCGTACCCCGGAGAAGAAGATTGACGCCAATGCGGATGTAGCAGTCGTGACTGCAGATGAGATCGCACAGAAACATTACAGCGATGTTTCTCAGGCAGTTAGTACCGTCCCCGGCGTTTTCCTCAGCAACCACGGCGGGAACGCACAAGTATACCAGACAAACTCCATTTATATCAATGGCTCGTCCAACGTTGTTGTACTCGTTGATGGCGTCAGGAGAAACATCAACGGCATTACAGGGACTGCCGCTAATCTTGGCGAAATGATCAATATGGACTCCATTGATCACATCGAAGTCCTGAAAGGCTCTGCCTCCACCCTGTATGGTTCCGATGCACAAGGCGGCGTTATCAATGTAATCACTAAAAAACCTGCTGACAATGCTATCCATACTACGCTAAAAACATCTTTCGGCAATAACGACGCGGAAAACTACAACATCTATAACGAAGGCAAAGAAGGCAAGGTTTTCTGGACCGCTGAAGCCGGCAAAGAGATGATGGGAGACTATAAAGATGGCTGGGGCCGCAAAGTCATCAATCACTTCAATTCTGAGCACTACAAAGTGAAACTGGGCTACGATCTGGGAAATAACTCCGACATTTCCTTAAACTATGAAAAATATAAATCCGACTATGCCCGTCCTGAATCTGGCAGTAATGATACCAAGAGAGATAAAGGCAAGAAGGATAACGACTACATCAATCTCCAGTACAAAGCACAGATCAATGACCGCTTATCCAACCAATTCTCTGTCTATCGCACAAAGATCGATTTCCAAGATAACTACAACAAATCTGGGAATGGATCCGGACAGGCATGGACAATGGGAATGAAGACGATCGGCGTTTCCGATCAGCTGACATATACGACTGAGAAACAAACAATCACTGGCGGCGTGGATTGGTATAGAGATGAAATCACAAAATACCACAATGATCCTTTCTATAATGCTTCGACAGAACAGGTCCCCGATGGTATTCACATCAACAATACCGCTTTCTATCTGCAGGATAAGATCGACCTGAACGAAAAGTGGAATGTCACCCCGGGAATCCGCTTTGACCACAACTCCGAATTTGGAAGTCATACCTCCCCAAGCCTGACGTTAGGCTACAAGCAAAGTGAAAACACCAATTACTATTTCAGCTATAAGCAGTTCTTTGTAGCGCCAAACCTCTATCAGTTATATTCCGCTGATAACGGCAATCCAAATCTTGATCCGGAAGAAGGCTATACCTTTGAATGGGGCGTAAACCACAAATTCAGCGACAGCCTTTCCAGCTCCTTCAGCATTTTCCGCCAACATGCCAAAAATCAGATTGCTTGGGTCAAGACCGATCCAATTACCTTTGCCGGTGAATATCGCAATACGGGAAAAACAGATTCCACAGGATTTAATATTTCCTTGAACAAGCAATTCAATGAACACTGGAGTACCAGCCTCGGTTATTCTTATCTCCACATCAACCGTGCAAAAGATAACCTCAACATCAATCTGGATGGACAACTTCCAGAAAGCACATTGGATATCGGTGTCAATTATCAATCCGACAAACTCACAGCCTCCCTCTACGGCAGAGGTGTCATGAACCGCTATGGCAACAAGCGCTATCCTGAAATGCGCAACTATGCCAATTACTGGGTTTGGAACTTGGCTGCCAACTATCAGATTCGCCCCGAAATCACCGTATTTGGCCGTTTGAACAACATCTTTGACCAGTTCTACACAGACGTGACCTCATATTGCGATAGTCCATACGGCTCTTGGTACTCCGCCCCCGGCCGCAACTTCGAGATCGGTCTTCAGTTCCAGTTCTAAGAAGCAAGCATGTGCGAGCGCTGCATGATGCACAATAAAAGCGATGAGACGAAAATCTCATCGCTTTTATTGTGCATCGTTGCGCCGCAACCTCCGCCCTACGCAAACACCTCATCCAGCCCATGAGGATAGAGGAGGAAGTCAAAGACACTCATAATGAGGATCCCGTCATCACCGCGGCGCGGGCGCATGACATCCTTGACGAGGATGATCTTCTTGAACCCATCTGAAAGGGCGAGGAGAGAGGCCTTCTCCTGACGAATCTTCTCCTCATCCGGCAAGTGGAAGGCGGACTGGATGTAGTATCGCTTATTTCCCAGACTCGCGATGAAGTCCACTTCGAGCTGACGGCTCAGCATCCGCCCACTCTCTTCATCGAGTATTCTCCGATTCACTACGCCAACGTCCACCAGATAGCCGCGGCAGCGCAGTTCAGTGTAAATGATATTCTCCATCAGGTGCGTTTCCTCTACCTGTCGGAAATCAAGCCGCGCATTTCGGAGTCCCACATCCTCGAAGTAGTACTTCACTGGCGTGTCGATATATTTCCTCCCCTTCACATCGTAGCGGACCGCCTTCTGTATCAGAAAGGCTTCTTCAAGGAAATCGATGTACTGGCGAATGGTATTCAGGCTGAGTTTCGAATGGAAGCGGCTCTGGAAGGTCGCCAAGATCTTGGTCGGATTCATCAGTGTACCGATAGAGGAGGCAAGCACATTCACCAGGTCTTCCATCCCCTCCGGATATTTGAGCTTATGCCGTTCCAGGATATCCTTCAGATACGTTTCCTTGAAGAGGCTCTGCAGGTAGGTGATCTTTTGCTGCTCTGTCTTCATGGACGCGACCTGCGGAAGACCGCCATAGGTCGCGTAGTCAGCCCAACCGTGGTACATATCCCCGTCGTACTGCTCCATGAATTCCGAAAAGGCCAGCGGGTAGACATGGATCTCGTCCCCGCGCCCGCGGAAGGCGGTCAGTATGTCGTTGGAGAGAAATTTCGAATTGCTCCCTGTCACGTACACGTCCACATGTGACTCATACAGGAGGGAATTCAGCACTTCCTCAAAGTGATCGAGAAACTGTACTTCATCGAGAAGGATATAGTAGTCCCCTTCATCCGTCATGCGATCGTGAATCCAAGAGAGGAGCATGTCGGGATCTCGGTAGCGCCGCATATCCCATCGGTCGAGCTGCATGGTGAGGATATGATCCATCGCCGTTCCCTGCTGCATCAGGTAACGGGCAAAGAGATTGAAGAGAAGATAAGACTTCCCACTTCTGCGAATCCCGGTCACCACTTTGATCATGCCATTGTGCATGCGCTCCACCAGCGCATCCATGTATTTCTGTCGTTTGAACTCCATCGTAGCACTCCTCTTCACTGAAAATTAGACGCAATATTACGTCTAATTTTCAGCGCATCTATCTTTTGAAATCACCCATTATGAAATGTATAATCAGGTTTTTCTCCTGTATATATCGGTTCTTTCATGATTATTATATCACGCACGCATGACTCTGTATATAAATCACAGACTGAAAAACAGGCGCAATATTGCGTCTGTTTTTCAGTCTGTGATTTTCCCTCCCGACGTTCCCCACTTGCTTTTCTTTCGCAAAAAGAATAAAATATGACAGGTAAAAATTCACAGTCAGGCAAAGGAAGGAGGCTCTTTCGTTTCACGAAAGCCTCCTTTTTTCTAGGGAAGCACTGATTCAATCGTTGTCAGACTGAATCAGCCTTTCCCCAGGACTCGCACCCCACGTATCCCGCTTCCGTATGTTCCCAAAGTGGGAAAGGGGATACATGAAGGCAAGAAGTCTCCCCGTCTGATTTCCCTAATCCCCAATCACTAGTCACCAGTCACTATTTCCCCAAAAAGGAGAACCCCTATGAGTAAAAGAATCATCGAAGTCGAGGAGCGGCTCCCGCTCCTCCCCACCATTCCCCTCTCGCTGCAACACCTCTTCGCCATGTTTGGCTCCACGGTGCTGGTGCCCTTCCTCTTGAATGTAGACCCCGCGACCTGCCTTTTCATGAACGGCATCGGGACGCTCCTCTACCTCACCATCTGCAAATGGAAGCTCCCGGCCTACCTCGGCTCGTCCTTCGCCTTCATCTCGCCGGTGCTGGCAGTGACCGCGACGGCGGGCATGACATATGCGGATGCCCAGGGCGGCTTCATCGCCTTCGGTCTCTGCTTCATGATCATCGCGCTCCTCGTGAAGAAGATCGGCGTTTCCTGGATCGATGTTCTCTTCCCGCCAGCCGCCATGGGCGCGATCGTCGCGATCATCGGGCTCGAGCTGGCACCGCTCGCCATGACCATGTCCGGCTTCATCGGTGAGCCGCAGGGCATGAGCGCGGCGACGTCCATCACGATTTCCATGTTCACCTTGATCGTCACCATCCTCGCGACTGTCCTTGGACGCGGATTTATCTCCATCATCCCGATCCTCATCGGTGTCATCGCCGGCTACATTCTCTCCGTCTTCATGGGTGTCGTAGACTTCACGCACGTAGAGGAGATGCCATGGTTCGCCCTGCCGACCTTCTATGCGCCGCATTTTAATCTCTCTGCCATCATGATGATCCTTCCGGCGCTCTTCGTGGTCCTCGCCGAACATATCGGCCATCTCTTCGTCACGAGCGATATCGTCGGACACGACCTCATCAAAGATCCGGGACTTCACCGCTCGCTCTTTGCAGACGGTCTGTCGAATATGATCTCCGGCTTCGTCGGCTCTACGCCGAATACCACGTATGGTGAAAACATGGGCGTCATGGCGATGACAGGCGTCTACAGCACCTGGGTCATCGGCGGTGCTGCCTGCTTTGCCATCCTCTTCTCCTTCATCGGAAAGATCGCCGCGCTCATCCACGGCATCCCGACTCCGGTCATGGGCGGCGTCTGCATCCTCCTCTTCGGCTTCATCGCCGCTTCCGGTATCCGCATGCTGATCGAAAAGCGCGTAGACTATACGAAGTCCAGAAATCTGATCCTGACCGCAGTCACGATGATCTCCGGTCTCTCCGGTGCGACCATCGTCCTTGGGCCGGTGCAGCTGAAGGGCATGGGCCTGGCGACTGTCGTAGCGATCATCACTTCGCTCGCCTTCCTCGCCTTCGATAAGATGCATATCTCGAATGAACAGTGAGAAATGAGAGTTCAGGGTTAGTCCCGGGGACGTGCTGTCCCTTGATTCCATTTGAAAGCTTCACGCTTTCTAGTGAGGAGTTAGGAGGTAGGAGTGGTGGTGCGGCGCATAAAAATATGGAAGCGCCGCGAAGTATACCCGAAAGCTTCTTGATAGCAGGTTTCCTCGTATCACAGCCTTCCCCTCGAGGGGAAGGCTACGATACGAGAATACAATGATCTAAGAAAACACTGATTAAGATAGCGGCGAAGCCGCCACTACCATTTCCATTTTTCATTGTAAGAAGGATTTCCCATGCGTATTACCATCATCGGAGCCAGCCACCTCGGGCTGACCATCGCAAAGCTGCTCGCGAATGAATCTTATGACGTGATTCTGGTCGATGCGAACGAAGCCATTCTTGAATCCATCCGAGATGAGCTCGACATCCTGACCATCCATGCCGACGGCACAAGCCCGTCTCTCATGCGGGACCCCGACATCCGGAAGAGTGATTTCCTTGTCGCCGCGACAGCCTCTGACGAAAGCAATATCATCGCCTCCATCCTTGCGAAGCAGAACGGCATCCCTCACACCATTGCGCGCATCCGCGAGATGAAGTATTTATCTGAGCCGGCGTCCTACCTGCATGAAAATTTCGACATCGACCTCATCCTCTCGCCAGAGCTCATCACGGCGCGTGAAATTTTCCAGCTTCTCCGGACACCGCATGCACTGAACATTGAGGACTTCGCCGGCGGCCGGGTGCGCCTGCTCGAGAAGAAACTCTCCAGCGCCTCACCGCTGGTCCATATCCCGCTGAAGTCCCTCTCCCTCCCGCCTTCGCTCCTGATCGCCATGGTGCAGCGGGATCACGACATCCTGATCCCGCACGGCGACGACTGCCTGCTCCCGATGGACAATGTATATTTCCTCGGAACGCCGGCATCGATTTCAGAAATGGAATCCCGCGCGAACCTTCGCGTACAGCGAAAGGCGAAGAAAGCCGTCATCATCGGCGCGGGCCGCATCGGGCAGGCGCTCGCCCCCATGCTGGAGGCGCAGGGGATCTCCGTCAAAGTCATCGACAAGGACAGGACGCGCTGTGAAATCATGGCGCAAAAGCTCAAGAAAGGCCTGGTCCTTTCCGGTGACGGCACAGACATGTATCTCCTCACTGCCGAGGGCATCGGCGAAGCAGACACCGTCATCTGTCTCACCAAGGACGAAAGGCTGAATATGATGATGGCACTCCTCGCCAAGCACCTCGGCGCGCGGCAGACCATCGTGCGCGTCGTCAGGAGCGAGTATGCCCTCCTCATGCAGCAGGTCGGTATCGACATCGCGCTCTCCACCCACTTCCTCGCTGCCGGCGAAGTCCTGAGCTACATCCGAAAGGGCAGCGTCGTCTCAATTTCCTACCTCGAAGGCGCCCGCGTCCAGGCCGCCGAGGTCATCCTGCAGGCAGGCGCGCCCGCCTGCGGCCGCTCGCTCATGGAAGCGCGCCTTCCCAGGGAATGCCTCGTCGGCGCACTCGTCCGCGGCGAAGAGGTCCTCATCCCTGATGGACGCACCGTCCTCTCCGCCGGTGACCGCGCGATCCTCATCATCCAGGCCGATCACACCGATCAGGTGCTGCGGTACTTTAGAAACAGTGGTTAGGGGCTGGTGACTAGGAGACTGAGAGACATCGGCTCCCATATCGTCATTTCGCGCGTCACCGAGAAATCTTTGTCATTCGCGATCAGGTGGTCAATGTTTGGAATTCCCAAACAGGAATCCAGCTATCAAAAAACCTTCGGGCATCGCCCCATATATATTTGCGGCGAAGCCGCCACCACAACCCTGAACCCTGAACCCTTAAACCCCAAAATCATGAATATTCAAATCATCTACTCTATGCTGGCCCGCGTCCTTGCGGCCAGCGGAGCGGCACTGCTGCTGCCGCTCCTGCTCTCGCTCTACGAGCGGGGGCCGATCCTTTCCTTTCTCGTGCCGATGCTTCTTTCTGCAGCGCTCTCGCTATTTCTGAAAAGAAAAGGCGCGGCGATCGGCAGCAGCCTGACGCCGCGTGAAGGGACTGCCATCACCGCTCTTTCCTGGATCGCCGTATCTCTGCTCTATGCGCTCCCCTACTGGGTGGGCGGAAGTCTTTCTCCCTTGGACAGTCTGGTCGAGAGCATCTCGGGCCTTACCGGGACAGGCGCGACCGTATTTCCTGACCTCACCCGCGTGCCTGCGAGCCTTCTCTTCTTCCGTTCGCTCACACACTGGCTGGGCGGCCTTGGCATCATCGTCTTCTTTGTCGCCCTCTTCCCACAGGCCGGGCGCGGCACAGTGCGTATGATGCAGACAGAAAGTACCGGCCCCATCTCATCGAAGGCGCTTCCCCGCATCCGCGAGACAGCGCGCGCCCTCTTTGCCGTGTACGCCGTCTTCACCTCCGCCTGCTTCCTTTCCTACCTTCTCTGCGGACTTTCTCCCCTAGACGCGCTGAGTCATGCTTTTTCCACCATTGCGACCGGCGGCTTTTCGACAAGAAATGAAAGCATCGCCTACTACCACGACGCGCGGCTGGAAATGGTCATGGCTTTCTTCATGATCATTTCCTCCGCGAACTTCGGGATCTATGTCAAAGCATGGAAACGCGGCGTCTCTGTCATCTGGAAGAATACTGAATTCCGTGCCTACCTCGCCATCGTCGCCATTGCCACCCTCCTCATGACGCTCTCCCTCGTCCTGCAGGGCGGCGCCTCCCTCCTGCCAGCGCTACGAGAGACCTTCTTTCACGCCGCATCGATTTCCTCCACCACCGGCTTTGTCGCCGCTGACTTTGACCGCTGGCCCGACTTCTGCCGCTTCATCATCCTCCTTCTGATCCTTATCGGCGGTTGCGGCGGCTCCACCGCCGGCGGGATGAAAGTCATCCGCTTCATCCTTCTCGGGAAAAGCATCCTTTTCCTGCTGAAGCTCCACCTCCACCCCCGTGCCGTCCAGGCTGTCTCAGCCGGAGAAAACCGCTACTCGGCCGAAGTCCTTTACCGCGTGCTCTGCTTCTTCTTTCTCTACATCATGCTCGCCTTCCTGTGGGCCGCGATCATAATGTTTGACGGGCTCGCCTTCCTTGATGCCCTCGGCGTCTCCTTCACCACCATGGGCAACGTCGGCCCTGCATTCGGCCAATTCGGTGCGACACAGACCTGCGCCGCACTCCCCACCCTCTCCAAGATGGTCGTCTGCCTCTCCATGCTCTTCGGCCGCCTCGAGTCCATCACTCTGATGTGCATCTTCATCCCTTCCTTCTGGAAACGAAGCGGGTGGTGAGAAATAGGGATTAGGGATTAGGGGCTAGGGATTAGAAATCAGATACTGCTCATTCCAATTCAAATCGGCAAAGTCGATTTTGCGATGCTTCGCATCGTCTAACCTCCGCCCTACGGGCACCTCCTTCCAAAGGAAGGAGGGAGTGATACGCGCCATCTAAAAACGCCGCGGCGCTTTTAGATTTGATGCGCCGCTCCACCATTTCTCATTTCGCATTTCTAATTTCTCATTTTTATAAGGAGTTCCCATGTCCCCCACTACCACCTACCCCATCCGCTACTTCAGCATCGTCACCGTACCGAAAGAATTTACTCATCAGATGGGCCAAATCGAAAACACCGCCCTTTCGGGCGGTGCGTCACTCAATCATGATGAAATTGTGAAAGCGATTTCTACAGGAAAGAGCCAGCTCGCAAGCCTCACCCCTTACCTCTTCGTCCTGTTTGAGATCGAAAACGGCGGCGCTTACTGGACCTACCTCGACCTCGCGGGTGAACTGTCAAAGATTCATTTCACCGATGGAGAGACCAGCGAGATCCAAGTGGAAAAAGTCACCTTCGCCAACGGCGGATATATGTTTGTGATGAAGAATGTGTACTTGAAAAGGGAGTAGGAGTGACTGGTGACTGGTGACTGGTGACCAGGAGACATCAGATATCAGACTTCTGACTTCTGAAGTCTCAAGCGGGCATCTCCCCATAAATAGTGGCTAGGGATTAGGTTGTCGATACGAAAAAACCGCTAGTTTCAAAACTCCGCGGCGCTTCTGATTTTTATGCGCCGCACCACCATTTCTCATTCAAGCGAAGGGCGGCACGCCCCACGCTCTAACTCTGAAGTTTAAAAGCAAGGATGAGTGTCTAGGGATTAGGGACTAGGAGCCTCGAGTGACTTGTGACTCGTGACTAGTGACTTGCATACCACCTTCGGGCATCGCCCCATATATATTCACGGCGAAGCCGCCGCCTTCATTCCTAATTCCTAATCCCTCATCCGAGCAGAGCTTTCGCGCGCAATCAGTGGACGGAACCGCCCCATGGGCTAACCCTGAACCCTTCAGTCCCTTATTTCAATCACATCCGCATCCTTTTTTCTCGGCAGCGGATAGCCTTCCTTTTCCGCGTAGCCGAAGGACATGGCGAGAACCATCTCGCCCTTGCCGATCCATTCCGTCAACTCATCATAAGCGAAAAATACATTACCCACCCAGAGACTTCCGATGCCGCGCGCCGCGGCTTCGAGAGCCATATTCTCCGCCGCGGCACCGATGGCCTGCACATCACTCATCTCATGGATCTTCTCGGCAGCGCTCCAGTCCTCATACACCGAGCGCCCTGTCGGATTCACCACCAGCACCGTCACCGGTGCTTTTTTCATGCACTCCATCGTGAATCGTGCATTGGCGATGAGCCGCGGGTCCCCCGGAAGCACGCCTTCTCCGGCTTCGGAACGCTCGATGCCCTTCTCCATCAGTTGGGTCATCATATCCCGGCTCCCGCCTTTCACGACGATGAATTTCCAAGGCTGACGGTTCTTCGGCGAAGGCGCCCACTGCCCCGCGCGAAGGATTTCTTTCATATCGCTCTCCGCGATCGGGTCTTTCTTGAAAAAGCGGACACTCCGCCTTTGGGCAATGATCTCGTGCATCATGATTCTCCTTCTAAAAAAGTTTGGCTTACATTTGAAAGCAGGGATGAGTAGCCAGGGATTAAGCGTGACTGGGGACTGGGGACTAGGGACTAGGGACTAGGGAAACACTGATTAAATCGTTGTCAGATTTAATCAGCGTTTCCTTAGATCTCCCCGTCCCTTCCGACCGTCTCCGCCATCTCCACAAACCATGACGGCTGCTCGGCGCGTATCTTTGTAGCCAGCGCTGCCTGTTCCTCCGTATCTTTCGCCAGCACGAAGAAGGCAGAGCCCGAACCAGTCATGAGGGCAGGCCGGCCCAGTGTCTTGAGGTACGCAGACGTTTCCCAAAGAACAGGCTCTACAGGAAAGAGACCTGCTTCGAAATCATTCGAGAGCGCACGAGCGAGTGTCCCCGCCTGTCGATCCCGAAGCGCTTCGATGGCAAGAGGCGTCGTATCCGTGGGACGCTTCCCCATGTGATCGAGAAGCTGATACGCCTTCCCTGTCGAGACCGAGACTGGCGGACGCAGAATGACGAGCGGAAGATGCGCCCAGGCTGCGAGCGGTGTCAGCTTCTCGCCGATGCCCTGACAGCGCGCAGCCCCCGCCATCACGCAGAAAGGGATGTCCGCCCCAAGCGAAGCCCCCCAGCGGGCGAGCGTCGCCAGAGAAAGATCCGTCTTATAGAGCCGTGCCAACCCGCGCAGCACGGCCGCCGCATCGGACGAGCCGCCGCCCATCCCCGCCTCAGAAGGGATGCGCTTTGCCAGCGTCATGGAGACGCCGCCGGAAAGGCCTATCTCTTCGAAGAAACGCTCCGCGGCGCGCACCATGAGATTCTCCCGCCCCAGAGGCGCCACGCCCTCCGTGACGGAGAGCGTGATAGCCTCCGCCTTCGTCAGTGTGATGCGGTCAGAGAGGGAAATGCTGTGCATGAGGCTGTCAATGGAGTGATACCCGTCAGCACGCTTACTCCCGACAGAAAGTGTGAAATTGATTTTGGCATGTGCCGTTTCTATGATCATAAGGTTGTCCTTTGCTATGAAAGTATGCTGTCAGGTTCAGGGGGAGCCCGTGGGGCGCATCGCTCCATGATTACATGAAAATTTTCCCTTGAGCGAGAAGTGAGGAGTGGTGGTGCCCGAAGGTGGCATTTCAGTCACTAGTCACAAGTCACTAGTCACTCGAGGCTCCTAATCCCTAGCCACTAATCCCTAGCTACCATTCAACAGTTATTAGCCTCTATTATATCACACATAAAAGCTTTTCTATGTGTCTTGCATTTTGTAAGCGTATCATGTACAATATTCACATAGAAAAAATGCTATGTGTTTATTCGACAAAATTTTTTCGTAGGCCATTCATACACAGAAAGAAAGGACACACTCTATGGCAGGTTTATTTTTTGACAACTGGGACACCCCCGTCTTCCGCCCTCCGAGTGAAGCAGACAGCTTCATTCTCCGTGTCACCCGCGGGTGCGCACACAACAGCTGCACATACTGCAACATGTATCGCGGCGTGAAATTTGAAAAGCTCTCTGACGATGAGATCATGCGCCAGATCGCGATGGCCTACTCTGTCGATCGAGACGGCGTGCGCCGCGTCTTCCTTGCAGACGGCGATGCGCTCGTGCTTCCGACCGAGCGCCTGCTCCGCATCCTGGAGACGCTCCACAAATATTTCCCGAATCTCACGCGTGTCTCTTCGTATGCAGCGCCGGGCGACATCCTCCGGAAATCGCTCGATGAGCTCAAGCAGCTCAAAGAAACCGGCCTCACCATGCTCTACTATGGCATGGAAAGCGGAGACTCGAAAACGCTGAAAGACATCCGCAAGGGCGTCAATGGCGAGCAGTCGATCGAAGTCGGAAAACGTGTACGCGCCGCGGGGATGGATCTCTCCATCATGATCATCCTCGGCATCGCGGGCGCGCCGGGAAGCATGCGACATGCGCTCGCGACGGCGCACGCCATCAATGAAATCAAGCCGACGCACCTCTCTGCACTTTCTCTCATGCTGTACCGCGGCAGCGAGCTCAAGGCACAGTTTGAGCGCGGCGAATTCACTCCGCTTCCTCCCTATGGCCTCATGGAAGAGCTGAAGGTCATCATCGAGCATCTGGAGCTGCCGGAAACGGAACACATGATCTTCCGCAGCAATCATGTGTCGAACTACATCCGCCTCGCGGCGACCCTGCCCGAAGATAAGGAAAAACTGCTCGAGGATATAGATGCCAGCATCCGCTATCTGAAGCAGCAGAAAAACTGGGATATTTACAATCATGACTGGAGCAAATAAAAAGGGCGATGTGAAGAAATGAGGATTCATTTCTTCACATCGCCTTTTTACTTTGCTTTCATTTGGTTCAGGGTTCAAGGTTCATGGCTCTCGTGGCGGCTTCGCCGCCTTTTTAGATGACGGTATTCCCGTATCGTCAGCCTTCCCCTCGAGGGGAAGGTGCCCCGAAGGGGCGGATAGGGCACTGGCGGGATGAAAGAGAGTGGGGAAATGCGTCTCAAATCGACGATTTATGAAAGCACCCGAGCGCCGCTAACGCTGTCCCCCTTCCCCATGTGAGGAAGGAAAATCGATGGCAACTTCGCCGCGAATATATATGAGGCGATGCCCGAAGGTAAGTGGATAGCAGGTTTCCCTTTTGGAAGTTCCAAACATTGCCCGCCAAACCGCCAATGACAAAGATTTCTCGCTCCGCTCGAAATGACGATACGGGAGTCTGATGTCTTCTAGTCTTCTAGTCTTCTAGTTACTAGTTACCAGTCACCACTCGATCCCTTACTTCTTCCACTTCATATCAGCGAGCCATGGCATGTAGAGCGACTTGAGGTCTATTTCCTCTCGCGGCACTTTCTTGGGCGGATCGTCCTCGATCTCAGGGCAGGCGGAGCCCTTCTCGAGCTCGGCGCGCACATCGGCTTCCGCATCGCCATGGATGGCGATGGCTTTTTCAAACCATTCCTTGGCGCGCTTGAGGTCAGGCTCCCCATAGAGACCGCGCTGATAGAAAAGGCCGAGATTCATCATGCCCCAGTCGCTGCCAAGGTCGGCTGCCCTTTTATACCACTCTTCCGACTTTGCCATGTCTCCGATTTCCTGAAAAAAGATCCCGAGATAGTTCGCGACATCTTTCGCCTGCGGCCCTTTTTTCTCATACGCTTTGTATAGACACCGAAGGCCTTCGTCATGGTTGACGGGCGTGCCATTCCCGTAGAGGTGCATCATGCCAAGGTCGATCATGCCGGTCTCATTGTCCAAAGCCGCCGCCTGGCCGGCCCAGTGGAAACAATTCGTCCAGTCTTCCTTCATACGGTATCCGATGCTGATCTGACTTGCGATATCGCCTTTGGCCTGGTCTTCAAAAATCTCCTGCCCTCTCTCCCATGCTTCTTTCAGATAATGAATGGCTTCCTCCGGAGAGGGCGGCTTCTGCTGGAGCGCGCCATTTCCCAGATTGATGAGACAGTACACATCCCCCAGGTCATACGCCTTCTTGTACCATGCTTTGGCCTCTTCTCGATTTCCCAGCCAGAACGCGCACATCCCGGCCATATTCGCCGCCTCGCCGCGGATGCTCCGCTGCATGTCCTCGGGCATCTGGGGATCTACCTTCGCATCGTAGCAGCTCTTGAACCAGTGGAAAGGCTCACTCGCATCCGCCGTATCCGGAAGTTCATCCAGAAGATACTGCGCGTAGTGGAGCATGCCAAGCGGCGAGCCCAGCTCCGCCGCCTTTTTGACCCAAACGGCGGACTCCTTCATTTCATCCATGAGCGAATAGCAGAGCGCGATCTGGTCCGCCAGACTGCCGTCCGGCAAAATGTCAAAGGCCTTCTTGTACCAGAAAAGGGCTTCTTTGAAATCTCCTTCCACATGGTAGAGCTGCGCGAGCTGGATCAGCATTTCCGGCCGCCCGCTCTTGGCGGCGACCACCGTGTACTTCAGCGCATCGCCATACCGCTCCGCATCCATCGCGATCAGTGCCAGCCGCTGCGCCGCCTCTTTCTCTTTGTAGCCGTGCAACGCAAAGACCTTCTCCAAAAGTGCCTTTGCCATTTCGATATTCTGCTTGCAGCCGCGCCCGTCCTGCAGGCAGCAGCCCAGAGAGAACATGCCTTGCGCATTGTCCAGCTTCACGCTGGCGCGGAGCCATGCGATCCCCCGCTTCGGCGCCGTGTCTAAGAGCACCTCTCCCAAGAGCGCCGCCGCGTCTCCCGCGCACTCGCCCTTCCAGTCATAGACCTTCGCCAGCGCATTCTCCGCCTTGATGAGATCCACCTTCACGCCGTAGCCATACGCATAATGAAGCCCCAGATAGAACCAACCCCAGACATTCTTCCAGCGCACGGCGATCTCGCTATAGTAGAGAGACTTCTTGAAATCCCTCTGAAACAGATAGTAATCCGCGAGAATACGCGCGGCCTCACCGGCGGATGCCTTGTGCTCCTCCGCGATCTCTTTCAAAAGGGCTTCACCGTCTGCGCCCGCCATGGTCTTGTCATAAAGCAGGTGCGAGGCCCAGCGGATGCGGCTCTGCCAAAGCCCCGCTTTCATGCATTTTTTATTCCACGTCCAGCGCTTCTTCTCATTCGCCTTCCTGACAAGTCCCACGCGATACACATCCGCCATCTCATACATGGCCAGCACATCGCCTGTCTTCGCCAGTGCTTCCACCTGCGGCATGCAGTGACGGAAAATCCTCCTCTGCGTGATGGTTCCCTGCCGGGTGGCATAGCCCACATTCAGAGCCGCCAGCAGATCGCCCGCCTTCTTCCCGTCCTCTGCATAGCGCTTCGCCAGCTTTTTATCCGCCGGAGCGATGTAGCCATGCTTGGCGTATTCGCCCAAAAGGTACATGGCGCGACCACTTCCCTCCGACGCTTCTTTCAGCAGTACGTCATAGGCTTCCTGTAATTGTCCATCGATGAAAAGTTTTTCGCCTTGTGTCATAAAGAATGTCCTTTGGAATGAAATAGCGCCACGAAGCGGGCGCTGGGAAATGGGATTTGGGGTGCGCCCATGGGGCGCAGCGTCCTTTGATTGTTTGCGAAAGAGGGTTGGCGGGTTCAACAGGTTCAGCGGGTAGGGCGGGGGTGGTGCGGCGCATTTCGTCATCCTGAGTGGAGAAAAATGGCTTATCTGAAATAGGAGAATTGAGTCGACGGATCTAAGCGCCGCGATTTTTGAAATAAGCGTTGCTTTCGTATCGTTAGCCTTCCCCTCTAGGGGAAGGTGCCCCGCAGAGGGCGGATAGGGTGACTATGGTATGAAAGATGAATGATCGAATATCCCCAGTCACTCCTAATCCCTAGCCACTCATCCCTAGCTACCAGTCACTAGTCACTCGAGGCTCCTAATCCCTAGCTACTAGTCACTAGTCACCAGTCACTATTGATACAACACATCCAGCACCGCTTTCACCTGCGCTGCGGTCAGCTGGCCGGGTGCGCTGGCTTCTTTGCCGGCTGCGAATGTGATGGGAGCGCCCAGATCGCTGCCTGCGATGCGGGTGAGCTGCCCCGCCTGCCCCATACCGATCGCGATGACCGGCGTCTCCGGGAAATCCTCCCGGATGCGGGCCGCCGCCGAGAGGAGCGCTGCGGTATCACGAGGCGCTCGTGGCATGACCGCGATTTTCAAAATATCCGCCTTGAAAGACGCCATATTTTCATACGTATCGATCAGCTCCGTCTCGCTCATCGCCCGCTGGAACTTGTGATAGCTCATCAAGACGGGGATCCCCTGCTCGTGCGCCTGCTTGATCAAGACCTTCGTATCGAGCACTTCATGCCCATACTCCACATCGAGCACATCCGCCCAGTGCGAGCGGATGATGAGCGATAGCAGCGATACATACTCACCGCCCGGGGTCTTGTGCGCCCCGCCCTGGCTCTTCGTGCGTACCGTCGTCAAAAGCGGCACATCCTTGAAATGCGTGCGGATAACCGCATAAGCAGCTTCCAGATCTTTTGTCGCATGGAAACCCTCCTGATTCAGGAAATGATCCACGCGCCACTCGAGCATATCCAAAGGACAGGATGATAGTGATGCACATTCCTTTTCCAGATCTTCCAAGTGGGAAGAGACCAGCGGAACGCAGATCTTCGGCCGTCCGCTGCCGATCGTAAGACGTCTGATATTCATAGAGTTCACGCTTTCTGTCAAAACAGGG
The DNA here is from genome assembly GCA_900543165.1 of uncultured Dialister sp. Classification (GTDB taxonomy): domain Bacteria; phylum Bacillota; class Negativicutes; order Veillonellales; family Dialisteraceae; genus Dialister. Next base: position 26,747 of record UQQQ01000017.1, read on the forward strand.
CTCCAGATGCGCCCATTGATGGCCCAAGGAAAAGGTTTCATTGGGGCTGAGGGTTCTGGTAATAGTATTCCCGTATCGTCATCCCGAGCGAAGCCGAGGGATCTTTATCGCACGGCCGCCATATGCACGCATGCGCCCTCTCTCAAACGACACCTTGGTGCTTCCTTTTTCGCCTTTCTCTCACTCACGATTTACCGGTCTGCAAGAAGGATCCCTCCACTTCGGCCCTCATGACACGCAAGAAAGACGGATGTCTCGCATCCTCTTTCATACCGCTGCGTAGAGTTGTGCCTCTCCGAGGCACTCTATCCTGCGCCTTCGGCGCGGCCCTTCTCCAAGGGCCTACTCGTATCATCGGAGTGACTGGTGACTAAAAAGCCACGTTCGGGCGGCATCGCCCTTTATAAAAATCGACGCGAAGCGTCGCTCTGCCTAAGCCTTCCCCTCGAGGGGAAGGTGCCCTGAAGGGGCGGATAGGGCACTGGCGGTATGCAAGGCAGATGAGGCAAATAGAAAAGGCATTTGCGAACAAAGTGGGGCTTGCACATATTGCCTTCGGCGCTTTTCCCGAAAAGGGGAAGGCCAATCGATGGCGGCTTTGCCGCAGTATGAAGAACGGCGATGCCCGCTTGAGACGTCAGGCGTTAGACATTAGACGTCAGATGTCTCCCAGTCTCCTAGTCTTTTAGTCCAGTCACCAGCCACTAGTCACTAGTCACTCCTAATCCCTAGCCACCAGTCCCTAATCCCCAGTCACCCATCTAACTTCTCCCTTCTCACTTTTTCTCTCCCATGCTATAATAGGAAAGATTCATGCGTTTGTAGCTCAGCTGGATAGAGCGGCGGTTTCCTAAACCGTGTGTCGGGGGTTCGAATCCCCCCAAGCGCACCAGAGAAAGCACTCCGAAAGGAGTGCTTTTTTATTTGGGTTCAGGGTTAGCCCCTTAGGCGTGCCGTCCTTCGATTGCGTGCGAAAGAGGTTCAGCGGGTTCAACAGGTTCAGAGGGTTCAATGGGGGTGGTGCGGCGCATAAAAATCAGAAGCGCCGCAGAGTATTAAAATAAGCGTAAAGCGCGTCCCCCCTTGAAGAGGGGGGTACCCGAAGGGCAGGGGATAGACTGCCTCGAAGAGGCAGAATTCTGCAGAATGAGAACCAGGAAATGTGGAATAGACGGTAGAACGTCTGGAACAGATGGCATGCTTTCCGCCACGTAGAAGGGTGCCGCTGCGCGGCACATCCATCCTGCGCCTTTGGCGCGCCCCTTCTCTAAGGGGCTACCCAACTTCTTGGGAGCCCTAATCCCGAGCTACTAATCCCTAATTCCTGCTTTCAAACTTCAGGTTGATGGGTTCAAAAGGGTGGACAGAGTTGGTGCGGCGCATAAAAAAGAAGCGCCGCGGAGTATAGATGGTGGCGATGTCCGAAAGTGGCATTTCAGTCACTAGTCACAAGTCACTAGTCACTCGAGGCTCCTAATCCCTAGCTACCAGTCACCAGCCACCAGCCACCAGCCACCAGTCAAAACAGCTTCTTAATTTTTGCGAGAATCCCGTTCTCCTTTTTTTCTTCTTTGGACGGAGCCGGCTTCTCGATTTCCCGCACGGGAGCTTCCTTTGGCTTTCCAGCCTCGCTCGGGCAAAAGGGGGCGGGCGCGGTGAAGGTGGGCATACGCAGGACCGGAGGTGCCATGATCTTCGGCTTCACGATATGACGAGTGCGGGCGGCGGGGCGGGCTTCGCTCCGGCCGTAGGGGACGTAGTGATAGGCACGCGAGGAGGGGTCGGGGACATTTCTGTCGCAGATGTACTTCGTGCCATTGAAGTCGATGCCGCGGAGACGTTCGAGCAGCATGGAGGCCATGACCTGCGGAGAGAAGTAGGAGAAGGGCAGTGAGGGTGCCATGCGGGCGATGGAGGAGAGGAAGGAGCCTTTCACATCGTCCATCGTCATGTGCAGGCCTTTCCTGATCTCATCCATGAGCAGGATCATACCCTTCTGCGTCGGGAAAAGGTTCTCGTAGGGCACGAGATTGTTCTTATTGCCCATGCCTGACATATCCATGAAGAAGACGAGGTAGAGGTAGGGCAGTGCGTAGTCATTGTGCTTGATGCGGATGTAGAAATTCGCCACGGTATAGTACATGTTGCGAAGCTTCGACCATTCCCCTGCCATGGTGTAGAGGGAAATCTTCTGCTGAAAGGCGCGGTAGAGAATGCCGCGGGCGGTGTAGGACTCACCGCGGGCCGAGAGAGCGGTCTGCGACTCGCCGATCTCGCCCTCGGTCAGACCGTAGTTCTCACGGACGTTCAGCACGTAGGCCATGTGGTGTCCGACTTCTGCCTGCCCTTCCTTGGTGAGGACGTAAATCTTCGGGACGCCATGAGCATAGTCCTTCTCCGGCACTTTGGCGATGACGCGGCCCACGAGCTCGGCGTGCGTGCCTTCGCCGGAAAGATGGTATCGTTTGAGAAAATCGGAGAGCGCTTTGTCCGGCAGCATGGTGAGCGTCTCCTGCGGGCGACTCATGCGGATCCAGCCGTCATCAAAGAGCTCGCTGATGCGGTCATTCGCATCATGTCCGTAGATGCTTTCTTTATAGGGCGGCACCTTGTGGTGCGCCGGCTTGCCGTCAAAGTAGTCCAAGAGCAGGATGTCTTTGATCGATAGTCCCATGGTATCCCTCCTTTCTTCCGTAACTCAGATGGGCGAAAATGAAATGATTCACAATGCTCGTCGAATTTCCTGTTTCTCTTTTTATATCATCGCTATGTATCCATCCTCAAGTATAATACAGCCGGGGTATGCTTGGCAATCAAAAAGGCGATGCTCGATAATGAGCATCGCCTTTTGATTATGAGATAACGAGATTCAAGGGGATGACGGGAAAGGTTGCGGCTTCGCCGCATTTTAGATGACGATAGTCAGCCTGCCCCTCGAGGGAAAGGTGCCCCGAAGGGGCGGATAGGGCACAGGCGGCAAGAAAGAGAGCGGGAAGGAGTGTTTCAGGTACGTCGTTTATGAGAGTACCCTATCCACCGCTGACACGGTCCCCCTTCCCCGATGGGGAAGGCTTAGGCGGAGCGACGCTTCGCGTCGATTTTTATAAAGGGCGATGCCCGAAGGCCGGTGGATGACAGGTTTCCCGTTTATGGTTTCTGACACCCTCCGTTTCACCGCGAATGACAAAGATGTCTCGCTTTCGCTCGAAATGACGATACGGAAGTCTGATGTCCCCCACTCACTCGCGGCGCCTAATCCCCAGCGCCTAATTCCCAGCCACTAATCCCTAGCTACTAGTCCCTAGTCCCTAGTCACTAGTCACCAGTCCCTATTTCCCAAACTTCTTATCATACGCTTTGCGCACGGCTTCTTCTCTTGTCAGTCCTTCCGCCATGCCTGTCTTAATGGCTTCTTCCATGGCCTCGTATTCCTTCGGGATGACCTTGGTGAAGCGGGAGTAGTAGACATCCCAGCGCGCGAGGATGGATTCCGCCTTGCGGCTCCGTGTGGAGAGGTAGTGAGCGTCGATCAGTTTCTTGACGCTTGCGATTTCCTCTTTGTCCGTGAGCGGTTCCAAATGGATCAGCTCTTTGTTGCACAGGCGGTCATCGAGGTCGAGCACATAAGCGACGCCGCCGGACATACCGGCTGCGAAGTTCTTGCCCGTCTCGCCCAAGATGATGACTTTGCCGCCGGTCATGTATTCGCAGCCGTGGTTGCCGATGCCTTCGACGACGACGATCGCGCCGCTGTTTCTGACGCAGAAGCGTTCCCCCGCTTTGCCGGAGACGAAGGCTTCGCCGCTGGTCGCGCCGAAGAAGGCGACGTTTCCGATGATGACATTGTCTTCCGCGCGGAAGGTGGCTTCTCTCGGCGGATAGATGATGATCTTGCCACCGGAAAGGCCCTTGCCGACGTAGTCATTCGCATCACCTTCCAGAGTGAGCGTCAGGCCCTTCGGGATGAAAGCGCCGAAGCTCTGTCCCGCAGACCCGACGAAGGAGAGGGAGATGGTGTCTTCGGGCAGTCCTTCATCGCCGTAGCGGCGGGAGATCTCGCTGCCAAGGATGGTGCCGGTGACGCGGTCGGTGTTTTTGATGAAGAGTTTCGCGATGACGCGTTTCTTGTCATCAAGAGCCGGTTTGCACATGCGGACGAGCTTGGCCATGTCGAGGGTCTTCTCGATCTCATGATCCTGTGCTTTCATGAAATGGTGCCCGACGGTGATATCTGTATACGGACGGAAGAGCAGGGCATCGAGAGAGAGGGTATCTGCCTTCTTGTTTCCGGTGAAGCTCTTCTGCTTCAGGCGGTCGCTTCGGCCCACCATGTCTTCGAGCTTGTGGAAGCCGAGGTGCGCCATGATCTCACGCAGGTCTTCTGCGACGAAGCGCATGTAGTTCATCACATACTCAGGCTTGCCTGCGAAGCGTTTTCTGAGCTTCTCATCCTGCGTGCAGATGCCGAAGGGGCAGGTATTCTTGTTGCAGACACGGAACATCTGGCAGCCGATCGCGATGAGCGGGCCGGTGCAGAAACTGAAGAGCTCTGCGCCCAAGAGGCAGGCGATGGCCGCATCCCGACCGGTCAGGAGCTTGCCGTCTGTTTCGAGCTTCACGCGGTCGCGGAGCTGATTCAGGAGAAGGACCTGCTGCGCTTCGGAAAGTCCCAGTTCCCATGGAAGTCCCGCATGGCGCATGCTGGTCCGGGGCGATGCCCCCGTGCCGCCATCGCAGCCGCTGATGGTGACGCCGTCGGCTTTCGCCTTGACGACACCGGCCGCAATGGTGCCGACACCCGCACCGGCGGTGAGTTTGACATTGATCTCCGCCTTATGGTTGGCATTCTTCAGGTCGAAGACCAGCTCTGCCAAGTCTTCGATGGAGTAGACATCATGGTGCGGCGGCGGCGAAATCAGGACGACGCCCGGGGTGGAGTGGCGTGTCTTGCCGATGGCCGGATCGACCTTGCTGCCCGGAAGGTGTCCGCCTTCGCCAGGCTTGGCACCCTGCGCGCACTTGATCTGGATTTCCTTCCCATGGACGAGGTAATTCCCCGTGACACCGAAGCGTGCTGTCGATACCTGCTTGATCTCATCATTGACCGAAGAGCCGTCAGGGAGCGGCGCGAAGCGCTCGGTATCCTCGCCGCCTTCACCGGTGTTGCTGCGGCTGCCGAGAGCGTTCATGGCTTTTGCGATACACTCATGGGCTTCCTTGCTGAGTGCGCCATAGCTCATCGCGCCGGTGCGGAAATGATGCACGATGGAGTCCACGCTCTCGACCTCTTCGATCGGGATGCTGCATCCGGCAGGATAATTGAATTCCAGAAGATCACGAAGACGGATGAGCGGCTCATTGACCGCCTTCGCGAACTCCTTGTAGACCGCATAGCTTCCCGTGCGGCATGCCCGCTGCAGAAGGCGGATGGCCTCCGGCGTCAGGATGTGCGGCTCGTCGCCATTTCTATGATACATGTAGACATCGCCGGAAGAGAGTCCCTTGGTCCCCTCATACGCCGCCTCGTGGCGCATCTCGGCTTCCTTGGCGATCTCCTTCAAGCCGATGCCGCCGATCGGAGAGGCGATGCCGCCGAAATATTTCTCCGCCACTTCCTTGCCGATGCCGACAGCTTCGAAGATCTGCGCGCCGTGGTAGCTCTTGACCGTGGAGATGCCCATCTTGCTCATGACCCCCAGGATGCCGTTCACTGCTGCCGTGAGGTAGTTTGCGAGCGCTTCCTTCGCGCTCTTGCCGTGCAGACGGTTCTTGTCCGCGAGATCCTTCACTGTTTCCAGTGCCAGATACGGATTGATCGCCGTCACGCCGAAACCGATCAGCGCGGCGAAATGATGGATCTCACGCGGTTCGCCCGACTCCAGAATGATGCCGACATCCGGACGTACCTTCTCGCGGATGAGGTAGTTGTGCAGCCCCGCCGAAGCAAGGAGCGCCGGGATCGCCATGTGCTCCTTATCCACGCCGCGGTCAGAGAGGATCAGGATATTCTTCCCATCCCTCACCGCAGCGAGCGCCGCTTCGAAAAGGTCATGGAGCGCCTTCTCCATCGCGCGGCCGCCACCCGCTGCCGGATAGAGCAGCGAAAGCACGACCGGCTTGAGCTGGCTGCTTTCCAGATGCTTGATGACCTCCATTTCCTCATTCGTGATGAGCGGACGGTCGATGAAGAGCGCCGCCGTTCCCTTCTCATTCGGATCCATGATATTGGCCATATTGCCGATCACGACCGAGGACGAAGTCACGATCTTTTCACGGACACCGTCGATCGGCGGATTCGTGACCTGTGCGAAATTCTGCTGGAAATAGTCGTAAAGCAGCTGCGGTGTCTCCGACAGGACAGCGAGCGGCGAATCCATCCCCATCGCACCGATCGGCTCCTTGTCGTTCTCCGCCATCGGCGTCAGGATATCGCGCAGATCCTCGACCGTATAGCCGAAATTCTTCTGCTCGAGAAGGAGATCCTCCGGCACTTCCGGCTCCTTCTCCTCCTTCGCCAAGTCCTTCAGATCGAGCAGATGCTCCTCGCACCACTTCGCATAGGGATGCGCCTTCGCCATCGTGTGCTTGATCTCCTCATCACTGATGATGCGCTGCTGCGCCGTATCGATGAGGAAGAGCTTGCCCGGTTCGAGGCGTCCTTTGTAGAGCACATTCTCCTGATCGACCGGCACCGCTCCCACTTCCGAAGACAGGATGACACGGTCATCCTTCATGACATAGTAGCGCGCCGGACGCAGACCGTTGCGATCCAGCATCCCGCCGATGGACACGCCATCACAGAAGCACATCGCCGCCGGACCGTCCCATGGCTCCATCATGAAATTGTGGTACCGGTAGAATGCCCGCTTCTCCTCATCCATCGCCGGATCCTTCTCCCACGGCTCCGGCATCATGACCATCATCGCATGCGCGAGCGAATGCCCCGCCATGTGGATGTACTCCAGGCAGTTATCAAACATCGCCGAGTCACTCCCCGTGTCATCGACGACAGGGAAAGCCTTCACCAGCTCCGGATCATTCGACGGGCGCGACTTGCTCTCACGCGCATTCAGCCAGTTGATATTCCCCTTGATCGTATTGATCTCCCCATTGTGGACGATGTAACGGTTCGGATGAGCGCGCGCCCAGCTCGGGAATGTATTCGTCGAAAAACGCGAATGCACCATCGCCATCGCCGTCTTATAGTCCAGATCCGACAGATCCAGATAGAAATGGCGCAGCTGCTCACTCGTCAGCATCCCCTTGTACACGATCGTGCGCGAAGACAGGCTCGCGATATAGAAATCCGTCCCCATGCCTTCCGATAGCGGGATGATCTTCTTCTCCGCAAGCCGCCGGATGATATAGAGCTTGCGCTCGAAATCCATCTGATCCTTGAGCGATGGATTCCTCCCGATGAAGACCTGCAGAAAACGCGGACGGATCGAACGCGCCACATCGCCGATGATGCTCTCATCGATCGGCACCTCGCGCCAGCCAAGGACCGTCTGCCCCTCCTCCTTCACGATCTCCTCGAAGACCCGCATCTGCTCCTTGCGGAAATCCTCATAGCGGTGTGCAAAGATCATGCCGACACCGTACTCTCCCTCCGGCGGAAGCGAAAAGCCCAGCACCTCGCACTCGCGATGAAAGAAATCATGCGGGATCTGCGTCAGGATCCCCGCACCATCCCCGCTCTTATGGTCTGCGCCCTCGCCGCCTCTGTGCTTCAGATTCTCCAGGATCTTCAAAGCATCATCGACAATACCATACGAGCGCTCGCCGCGAATATTCGCCACAAAACCGATCCCGCAAGCATCATGTTCATTTCTGGGGTCATACAACCCCTGCGCCTCTGGCAGGTCTCTCCATTTTTTCATATCCATTCCTTCTCTCCTACAAAAAAAGCCGAGCGAAAACAGCGCTAGCTGCCTCGCCCGACTTCGGACCTTCCTATGAAGTGTGTAATTCGCATTATATCATGGAAGAAAAGCGTTTGAAAAGAGGAAATTTAGAAATAATAAGTGACTGGGGCTGGGGGCTGGAAGACTAAGAGACGTCAGACTCCCACATTGTCATTGAAGGCGTTGCCGAGAAATCTTTGTCATTCGCGGCCTAGCGGTCGATGTTTGGAACCCCAAAGTGGGAAACCTGCTATCTTGAAAAATCATTGACAAGCCGCGCCCATTAGGCATACGATGGGGATAGTTAGTGACTGGTGACTGGGAGACTGGGAGACGTCAGACTTCCACGTCGTCATTTCGAGCGAAGCGAGAAATCTTTGTCATTCGCGGGCAAGCGGTCAATGATTGGAAATTCCAAACGGGAAACCTGCTATCCACTTACCTTCGGGCATCGCCCTGTTTCGTCATCCTGAGCGGCGAGAAACGTCGTAAGTGAGATAACGAATGCCAGAACAGCTGCGACCTGAGCCATCGATCTCGGCGCAGCCGCCACCACCATTTCTCATTTCTAATTTCTCATTCCCACCAGAAAGGAGCCCATCATGAAAACGCTGCTCGCCCTTCTCCTCACCCTTCTCTTCTCCCTCTTCGCCGCCCCGCTCTCCTTTGCCGCGAGCCCCATCAATCAGGACGGCTATTTCAAAAATATCCGCATGGCCGGCCGCGTGAAGGTCGTAGAACACTTTGGCGACGTGAAAGTGAAGATCGTCTCCTCCTTCCCCGACCTTCGCGTCAAGGTCGTCTCCTCCTTCCCGGATGGCATCGGCGAATGGCAATTCGTTGACTACGGCGAAGACTTCACCATCGAGTACGTCGACAGCTTCCCCGATATCCGCATCCAGTTCGTCGACAGCTTCCCCGGCGTGAGATGAGTGACTGGTGACTAGGGACTGGGAGACCAAGAGACGTCAGACTCCCGCATCGTCATTTCGAGCGAAGCGAGAAATCTTTGTCATCCGCGGGCAAGCGGACAATGTCAGAAAAACGAAAACGGGAAACCCGTCACCCCCCAAAAACGCTCAGGCATTACTTTCTTTTATACTGCGGCGCAGCCGCCACCACCATTTCTCATTTCTCATTCCTTATTCTCCATCCCCCATTCATGCTATAATGAGACAACATACCCATTTCCATACCACCAAGGAGGATCTCATCCATGAAAGAATTCAAACTCGCATTCGGCCGCGGCGTGCAGTCCGTCATGCTGCCGGAAGACCATATTTCCGACGTTTTAGAAGGCGTCCCGACACCCGCCTGCGACGTCAAAGAAGCAACCCTTGCTGCTATGCGAAGCCCGATCGGCAGCGCCCCGCTGAAGGAAGTCGTAAAGAGCGGCGACAAAGTCTGCCTCGTCGTCGCCGACATCACCCGCGCCTGGAACCGCGCCTCCGAATTTCTGATCTACGTCGTAGACGAACTGAACTTCGCCGGCATCCCTGACAAGGACATCTGCATCGTCTTTGCCCAAGGTACCCACCGCCCCCACACCGACGAAGAGAACATCACCTGCGTCGGCGAAGAAGTCGCCCGCCGCATCACCATGTACCAGCATATCTCCACCGACAAATCCCAGCAGACCTATCTGGGAAAGACCACCCTCGGCACCGAAGTCTGGATCGACAAGCGCGTCGTAGATGCTGACAAGGTCATCCTCATCAATGCCGTCTCCACCCACGACATGGCCGGCTTCGGCGGCGGCCGCAAGCTCATCCTCCCGGGCGTTGCCGGCTTCGACACCGTTCAGCAGAACCACTGCCACGCCCTCGGAGCCACCCTCGGCAGCGGCCTCAACCCTGACGCCAAGCTCTTAAAAATCAAAGGAAATCCCGTATCCAGCGACATGCAGGAAGCCTGCGACATGGTACACCCCTGCTTCCTCGTCCACTCCATCATCAATGAAGAAGGCCGCATCTCCTCCATGGTCGGCGGCGACCCCTACGAAGCATGGCTCGAAGGCACGAAGGAGACCTACCGCCTCCAGAAAGTCCCGATGAAGCAGCAGGCCGACGTCACCATCGTCTCAGCCGGCGGCTATCCGAAGGACACGAACCTGTATCAGGGAACCAAATGCTACACCACGGCTGAGATCGCCACCAAGAAAGGCGGCATCATCATCACCATGATCGAAGCCGAAGACATCATGGAGCCTGCCGCCTACCTCGGCAGCTTCAAGTACAAGAACCTAGTCGATATGGAAAAGGGCCTGCGCGACTGCTTCACCATCCCCTTCTTCGTCGCCTTTGAAAATCTGAACACCGCCCTCACCCACACCGTCTACATCGTCACCCGTCCGGAAAACTTCGACATCCTCCGCGAAAAGACCCACCAGATCCCCGTCGCCACCGTCGAAGAAGCCTGGCAGCTCGCCCAGAAGCAGCTCGAAGGCGAAGGCAAGACAGACTACGCCATCAATATCATCCCCCACGGCAGTGCCGTCGTGCCATATCTTAAAAAGTGAGCGGAAAACGCCCCAGATAAAGACTTCCTATAGCAAACAAGAAGGAGCTGTGAAGAAATGAAGATTCATTTCTTCACAGCTCCTTCTTTTATGTCCTTTTTCACTCCTGGTAGTAAAAAACAAGAGGAAAAGGGCATACTTCCCCC
>UQQQ01000018.1 GCA_900543165.1 uncultured Dialister sp.
GGGATTAGGTTTGCGATACGAGAAAACCGCTAGTTTCAAACCTCCGCGGCGCTTTTGCTTTTTATGCGCCGCACCACCATTTCTCATTTCTAATTTCTAATTTTTCATTCGAGCAAAGCTTTCATCCGCAATCCATGGGCGCCCCGCCCCACAGGCTAACCCTGAACCCCGACTCTGGTGGGTATCATATAACTGCTGTTTCTGATTTCACATTTCTTATCAAGAAGGAGTTTCTATGCCCTGTATCGCTGTTCTCATTCCCTGCTGGAATGAAGCTCTGACCATCGAGAAGGTGGTGACGGATTTCCGCGCCGTACTCCCCGAGGCAGACATCTATGTCTATGACAACAACTCCACCGATGGCACGGCGGAAATCGCGAAAAAGGCGGGGGCGATCGTTGTCCATGAGTACCGGCAGGGGAAGGGGAATGTGATCCGCTCCATGTTCCGTGATATCGAGGCGGACTGCTACGTGATGACGGACGGGGACGACACCTACCCGGCCGAAGCGGCGCGGGAGATGGCGGAGCTCGTGCTCTCGGGGAGAGCCGACATGGTGATCGGTGACAGGCTCTCGTTGACGTACTTTGAGGAGAACAAGCGGCCTTTTCATAATTCCGGCAATGTGCTCGTCCGCCGTTTCATCAATCTCTTCTGGGGGAGGGGTCGGGAGGAAATCCGTGATGTCATGACAGGCTATCGGGCTTTTTCGCCCCTGTTTGTGAAAACGTTTCCTATCCTGTCAGAGGGGTTTGAAATCGAGACGGAAATGACGATCCACGCGCTGGATAAAAATTTGCTTCTCATGCAGGTGCCGGTATCCTATCGCGACCGTCCGGCGGGAAGTGTCAGCAAGCTCGATACCTTCCGAGATGGGGCGCGGGTGCTGAAAACGATTTTCATGCTGTACAAGGATTATCGCCCGTTGCATTTCTTTCTGGCGGCGGCACTCATCCTCACACTCATTTCTCTCTCGCTCTTTCTTCCTGTCTTTCACGAGTACCTCGCAACGGGCCTTGTCCCAAAGATGCCGACGCTTGTGACCTCCGGCTTCTTCATGGTGGCCGCCGTGATTTCCACAGGCATCGGCCTCGTGCTGGATACCGAAGTCAAAAACGCGAGAAAAAATCTGGAAATCCAGATGAATATGATTCGGATGTTCATGAAATAGGGGGAGGGGTAGCCCCGTGGGTGTGTCGCCCCTTGATTTTGGATGAAAGCCTCGCATGAATTAGAAATGAGAAATGCGAAATGGTGGTGCGGCGCATTTCGTCATCCTGAGCGGAGAAAAACGTCGTATGTTAGCAAATGGCTTATCTGAAACAGGAGAACTGAGTCGAAGAATCTAAGCGCCGCGATGTATAAATGGGGCGATGCCTGAAAATGGCATTTAAGTCACCAGTCACTCGAGGCTCCTAATCCCTAATCCCTAATCTCTAGCCACTAGTCACCAGCCCTGACTGCTATTCCCAAAGGAACATATTATGCCTACATTTTTAGAGTCGCTTATTTTGAAGATTTTCCCTTCCATGGATCGTTTCTGGGAAGTTTTTCGTTTCCTCGCTGTCGGGGGCGGGTGCTTCCTTTTAGAGTATGTCCTGCTTTTCACATTGACGGAGTACGGCGGTTTTCCGCCGCTGGTCTCTGCGCCAATCGCTTTTACGATTTCCCTCCTTGTGAATTACATTCTCTGCGTCTATGTGGTTTTTCATGCAGAGAATCAGAGTACGAAGCAGATGGTGCTCTTTATCGTGACGTCTCTCATGGGGCTGGGGCTGAATCAGCTTGTCATGTGGTGCTGCATCGACCTTTTGGGGATATGGTATATGTTTTCAAAGGTCGTAGCTTCCGCGATCGTGATGGTCTGGAATTATTTTACCAAGCGCTTCATCCTGCACGGACATGCGTAAGGAAATCCGTGTGCGGTATTGTTTTACTGTTAACCGTTTGTCAACTGTTAAATAAGCTGAGTTGACAAACGGTTTTTCGCACTTTATAATAAGCACATCAAATATAGTTGGCAGGGATTGGGCGTGACTGGTGGCTGGTGACTGGCAGGAAAACTTTGCACCTTGCACCTTGCACCTTACACCTTACACCTTCGGTTTCTTGTCTTTGCCAATTTCTAGGAGGTCATATCCATGAATACAAATCATTCGATCCGCATGCAGGTCCTGTGTGCTCTCTTCGCTGCGGTGTGCGCGGTGTGCTCGCAGCTGACCATTCCGATCCAGCCCGTGCCGATCACGCTCGGGACTTTCGGCGTGCTGATGGCTGGGGGCTTTCTCGGGAAACGCTATGGGCTTCTCGCTCTTCTGATCTACCTCATTCTGGGGGCAGCCGGTGTGCCGGTCTTTTCGATGATGCGTGCGGGAATCTCTGTCCTTGCAGGGCCTTCGGGCGGATTCATCCTTGGTTTTGCGCCGATGGCTTTCGTGGTGGGGCTGGTATCTGAAAAGCTCGGGCATTCCTTCAAGTCGATGCTCGTTGCGACATTGGCAGGTACGGCAGTCTGCTATGTGATGGGGATCGGCTGGTTCATGTTTCTCACCGGTACAGGCCTGTGGCCGGCGATGGTGATGTGCATGTTCCCCTTCCTGCCCGGTGATCTGGCCAAGATCATCCTCGCTTCGTTCCTGGTGGCGAAGTATCGCAAGTCGCTGGTGAAAAGTCGATAGCGGACTAGTGACTAATCGCCCAAATCATTTCAAAGCTGTGACAGTCCATGATGCCACAGCTTTTTTCGGAGGCTCTATGGAAGAACAGATGCGCATGCTCTGCGGCGTATGGAAAGACGCATGGCAGGGGATGGTGATGGCGGAGATTTCTTGGAAAGAAGGCATGCCGAAGGCTTCCTGCGGGGTGCATGTCAAAGAGGGGCGGCTCATCCGCCTTTCAGCAGGCATAGAAGGCGGGGAACTTTCTATGGTGCTCCTTCCTTTCCAATCGGGAAAATGTCCGCGGAAGGAACGGGAGGGAAAGCCGTGGCGGCTGTTTACCGCCGAGGAGGTACATCACTTCAGTGATGCCTTGGGGGATCATGATGCGATCCATCAGGGATCGCAGCCGATCGTGAGCGGTTTTCAGCTGCTCGTGTCGCTGGCCGCCATGTATCCGGGAAAGGCGATCCGGCTTCGTTTCCATCATCCTATCAGGGCAGGAGAGATGGTATATCTGAAGAAAGAGGGGGATCAGCTCCTTGGGTATACGGATACATTGTGCTTTGCCGGAGAATGGCAGCGGAAAGGAAGCAGGGAATGAGAGATCGGGTGTATCTTTTGGGCGGGCTGCGCAGCCATATCGGCATCCGATATGGCATCTTTAAGACGGTGCGGCCCGAGGTGCTTGGCGGCGAAGTTCTTCACAGGGTGTGGTCAAAGTACGGGAAGGCAGCGCTTCCGGATCTGGTGCTTTGCGGGAATGCAGTGGGGCCGGGAGGAAATATCGGTCGCCTCACGGTTCTCGAGGCGGGCCTTCCGGAAGAAGTCCCGGCTATGACGGTGGATCTCCAGTGTGCATCCGCTTTGGCAGCGATCGATCTTTCTGCGGCAAAGATCGCCGCCGGGATGGCGGACTTCATCCTTGCAGGCGGCGCCGAGAGTGCTTCGCTCACGCCGCGCCGTATCTATCAGGACTGGGATGAAAGAAGCCGAAAGAGAAATCCTGAATTCACGGCGGCACAGTTCCGTCCGGGGGAATGGAGTGACGATGCGATGCTTCTGGGGGCGGAACGCGCGGCGAAGAAGGCAGGGATTTCCAAAGAAGAAGCAGACGAGGCAGCCCTTCTTAGTCACGAGCGGGCGGGCCGCGTAGAGAAAGAAGGCTGGCTCGCGCCGTATATCGTGCCTCTCTTTGGCAGTACAAGGGATGAGGCCATCCGCGCGCGGATGAGCGAGCGCCTGCTGGCAAGAGCGCCGCATGTGACGGATGTGCCGGATGGGATACTCACGGCGGCGAATGCCTGCACGATGAATGATGGGGCGGCTTTTGTGGCACTCGCTTCCGATGATTGGGTGAAGGCGCACGGCGCGCGTCCGATGGCGGAGATCAAAGCGGTGCGCGCATCCGGCGGCGATGCGGCTTGCCCGCCTCTCATGGCAGACAAGGCGGTCTCTCAGCTTTTATCGCGGGAAGGGCTTTCGTATGAAGATATCGATACCTTCGAGTACAATGAGGCCTTCGCTGTCATCACTGCCGACTTCATGAAGCGTCATCCGTCCGTGAAGGAGCGGCTGAACCGCTGGGGAGGTGCGCTGGCTTATGGACACCCCTATGGTGCGTCCGGGGCGGAGATCATGATCCATCTGATGGCGATCCTGCAGCAGAAAAACGGGCGGTATGGTGTCTGCGCGATACCGGCTGCGGGTGGCGTCGCGGAAGCGATACTGATAGAAAACAAGATGGGAAGAGATGTATAACGATTTCAGGGGTCGTGCCGTCCCTTGACTACGTTTGAAAGCCTCGCGCCGTCGTCATCTCGAGCGTAGCCGAGAGATCTTCCTTGCAGAACAGTCAGTATACCAATTGTGCTATTTCAATCACCGCTTGTTTCTAATCCCTAGCTACTCATCCCTGCTTTCAAACTTCAGGGGTAGCCCCTGGGGCGGCTCGCCCTTTGATTGCGTTTGAAAGCTTCGCTTGAATGAGAAATTAGAAATGAGAAATGCGAAATGGTGGTGCGGCGCATAAAAATATAGAAGCGCCGCGAAGTATAAATAATGGCGATGCCCGAAGGTGGTATTTAGTGACTAGTGACTAGTCACTAGTCACCAGTTACTTGCGCCTCCTAATCCCTAGCCACTCATCCCTCATCCCTGCTTTCCAATTTCAGAAATTCCAATGTATCAGATTTCATGTCATGAACAGGAAGAAAAGGCTATGCATTTATATGATGATGTAAGACACTGGGCTGAGAAGTTCCCCGAGCAGATTTTTCTCTTGTGGCGGGGGAAGGCGCTGTCATATAGCGAGGCATACTCGCGCGTCTGTGCTATCGCGGCGTCTCTATCTCCATGGCGGGGGCAGGTGCTGGGGCTTCGCTTTTCCGATCCTCCCTCGCAGGTGCTCTATTTCCTTGGAGCGATGATGGCAGGGGCCGTGCCGGTGCTGCTCCACGAATACCTGAAGGAAGAGGACATCGCCGCTCTTCTGAGAGAACGTCCGATCGGAGGACTTCTTTCCGATACCTGCTTTGAAGGGCTAAAGATGCAGCCGGCGGGAGAACTCTGGCAGCTTGAAGGCAATGAGACGCGAGCCTGCGCCGACTTTGGCGTATTGACCTCGGGGACGAGCGGCCTTGCCAAGGTACTCTTTCGGAAAGAGGCGAGCTGGCGGGATTTTTTCCCTGTGCAGAACGATATTTTCCACATCGATAGGCATGCGGTGCTTTATCTGTCCGGTTCGATGGCTTTCACAGGGAATCTGAATATGCTGATGGCCTTCCTGTATGCAGGAGGGACGATCGCAGGGACGGAGGCTGTGCAGCCGAAGACATGGATGAAAGACATCGGACGGACGCAGGCGACGCATGTCTATATGATCCCCTCGAAGCTCTCCGCCCTTTGCCGCAGCAAAGGAGAAGCCCCGTCCGTCACGCATATTCTGACAGGCTCGCAGCTCATGACGAAGCGGCTCTTGGATGCGCTTACACTGCATTTTCCGATGAGCTGTACCATCCTTTACTATGGCGCGTCCGAGCTAAGCTATGTGAGCTATATCGAAGGGAAGGATATCCTGATCCATCCGAATGCGGTGGGGCGGCCGTTCCCGGGGATTTCGATTTCTATCAGGGATGAAGAAATCTACGTGGATACGCCGTATGCCGTCGAAGGGACTGACCATCCTCTCACCTGTCACGACATGGGCCGCATCGATGAGGAGGGGATGCTCTACTTCCTCGGCCGCAGAGAGGATCAGTATCACATCAAGGGAAATCATGTGAGCCGCCAGAAGGTACTCTCCCATCTTCTGATGCTGCCCGGCGTCGAGGAGGCGGAAGTCATAGGAGAGAAGATGGCGAATGGGGATGACCGGCTGATCGCCTTTCTCTCCGGCGATATGCCCGCATCGGAGGCTGCACTTCTGCGCCTTCTTGCGGAAAAGCTCCGCCCATGGGAGATCCCGCATCGTATCCTTCGCGTGTCATCGATCCCGAAAACATCCACAGGAAAGACTGATCGGAAACGGCTTCTTGCGATGGCGGACGCCTCTTCTTTGAAATCAGGAAAGTAATAGCAGACCTTGGGAAACGCTGATTCAATCGCAGAGTCGGATTTCACAAGAATTTTTATACATAGCTTCGTCATAGCCTTCCTTACATAGCTCGCTGTTCGTGTCAGGTGATTCCTCGCTATGCATAAAAATTCAAGAGTAAAATCTGACAACGATTGAATCAGTATTTCCCTTGTCTCTGCTATTACTTTTTTTCATGAGAAAGCCATTATTGATACCGTTTGCATATACCGACGTTCTTTCATTGACGAAACAGCAGGGAGGATAGAGAATAGAAAGAAGAACTGTCTCGCTGATCGGAGCCGGTCCGGCGGAAAGCACCATGTGGCAAAGGAGACATACTATGCAGACGATCCGTTTTGGCCGCGCAGGAGAAACGGCGGCAGAGAAATATCTGGAAGGGAAGGGCTACCACTTTCTTGCGCGCAATTTCAAGCGTACACATGGGGAAATCGACCTCATCATGGAAGATGGAGAGACTCTGGTCTTCATCGAAGTCAAGAGCCGCACAAACCGTCGCTATGGAGAACCAAAGGAAGCGGTGACGCCCTTCAAGCAGCAGCACGTCCGTTATACAGCGAAAGCCTTCGCGTGCAGCCGCCACATCGAAGGCCGGCGTATTCGTTTCGACGTCGTTGAAGTCATGCAGATGGCGGATGGGACAGTAAAGTTTCATCATATCAGGAATGCATTTTGAAAGCGTGGATGAGTGGCTAGGGATTAGGGATTAGAAATCTCAAGTGACTGGTGACTAAGGATCAAGAGACAAAAAGACTAAGAAACATCAGACTCTTACGTATCGTCATTTCGAGCGCGAGCGAGAAATCTTTGTCATTCGCAGTTTGACAGACAATGTTTGGAAATTTCAAATGGGAAACCCGCTACCCAATTACCTTCGGGCATCGCCACTATCTATACTTTGCGGCGCTTCCTTATTTTATGCGCCGTACCTTCACTCCTCACTCCTAACTTGATTTCGACTCAGTCCTCCTGTTTCAGATAAGCCATTTGCCGGCATACGACGTTTTTCTCCGCTCAGGATGACGAAATGCGCCGCACCACCATTTCTCATTTCTCATTTCTCATTCAATTGAGGCGTTCAAACGTAATCAAGGGGCGAGCCGCCCCAGGGGCTAACCCTGAACCCTGAACCCTACATCATTTCCCTTTTCAAAGGAGGATACCCTATGTATGCACAAGTATTGGGCTCGACCACGTTCGGTCTGAACGGCCATGTGATCGGCGTCGAAGTCGACATCAATAAGAATTTTCCCTCCTTTGACATCGTGGGACTTCCGACAACGGCGGTCAAAGAGTCGAAGGAGCGCGTGCACTCTGCCATCCGGAATTCCGGCTATCACTTCCCGGTCGATAAAGTGACGGTGAATCTGGCTCCGGCCGACCTCAAGAAAGATGGCTCCGGATTGGATCTTCCGATCGCGGTCGGCCTTCTGGCTGCGAGCGGCGATGTCGCGAAAGAAGCGCTCGAAGGGATCATGTTCATCGGAGAGCTTTCGCTCAAAGGAGAAATCCGCCCGGTACCCGGCATTCTCTCCATGGTCCTTGCGGGACGCGAAGCGGGGATTTCTAAATTCGTCATGGCTGAAGAAGTGATTGGCGAAGCACTCCTTTGTGAGAACATTACGGTCTATGGACCGAAGACTTTCAGGGATCTGGTGGAATTTCTCTGCGGCCGCCAAGAGATGGCACCGGCAGAGCGCAACGAGACGCGCCGTGAAGTCATGAGCGATGTAGACTACGCAGAAGTACAGGGGCAGATCCTTGCCAAGAAAGCGATGGAAATCGCAGCCGCCGGCGCGCACAATGTACTGATGACAGGGCCGCCGGGTTCGGGGAAAACGATGCTGGCCCGCCGTATCACGACCATCCTTCCGCCGATGACGCGGGAAGAAGCACTCGAAGTGACGAAGATCTACAGCGTCGCCGGCCTCTATAAAGCAGAAGACATCATGCGGGAGCGCCCGTTTAGAAGTCCGCACCATACGATCTCTATGGCAGGGCTCATCGGCGGTGGCAGTATCCCAAGACCGGGGGAAGTGACACTGGCCCACCGCGGCGTGCTCTTTCTAGACGAATTGCCCGAATTTCCAAGAACGGTGCTGGAAGTCCTGCGACAGCCTCTGGAAGACAGAGAAGTACATATTTCGCGTGTGAATGCAGCCTTCACCTATCCGGCGGATTTTATTTTGATAGCGGCGATGAACCCTTGCCCTTGCGGATACCTTGGAGATCCGCAGCGAGAATGTACCTGTACGGACGGAGAAATCCGCCGGTACGGGCAGAAAATCTCCGGGCCGCTTCTTGACCGCATCGATCTGCATGTCTGTGTCATGCGCCCGAAATACAGTGAGCTCACCGCGACCATTCAGGGCGAGCCTTCCTGTGATATCGCAAAGCGTGTCGCAGAGGCGCGGGCTGTGCAGGCGGAGCGTCTCTCGCGCTGGCATATGCAGAACAACGCGCAGATGGGGCATCGCCAGCTGAAGGAGACTTGCCTGCTCGACCAGGAGGGGACGGACATGCTGCGTGTCGTCTTCGAAAAGCTGCACCTTTCGGCCAGAAGCTATGATCGCATCATTAAAGTCGCACGGACGATTGCGGATCTTGCGGGTTCCGATCAGATCCGCTCCGAGCATGTCGCTGAGGCGATCAGTTTCAGAAATATGATGAACGGAAAGTGAGAGAGTGTTGTTGGTAGTTGTTGGTTTCCCTAGAAATTAGTGGCTAGGGATGAGTGGCTAGGGATTAGGAGCAAGCGGTGATCGAAATAGCGCAGTTAGCACGCTGACCGTTCTGCAAGAGAGATCCCTCGACTACGCTCGGGATGACGACGGTGCGAAGCGCTATCAAAATTCTGCGGCGCTATATAAATATGATGCGCCGCACCACCATTTCGCATTTCTCATTTCTAATTTCTCATTCAAGCGAAGCTTTTATCCCCAATCAAGGGGCGATACGCCCCACGGGCTAACCCCATTGACAAGGAGAATCCCATGGATATTTATGCTGCTGCCCTTCCGGGCTGTCCGCGGCTGGGCGCGAAGCACATGCGGGCTTTGATGGACTATTTCGAGACGGCGGAAGATGTATGGAAAGCATCGGCGGAGGCTGTCGAAAAGTCACACATCTTGACAGGAAAGACGCTGGCTGCTTTTCTGTCCTATAGAAATGAGACGAGTCTGGAACAAATCGAAGAGAAGCTCTACCAGCTGGATATCCGCTGCTCTACCTTTGAGGATAGTGACTATCCGCCGCTTCTGGCGCAGACGGCGAATCCGCCGGCGGTACTCTTTTATCGCGGCGCACTGCCCTGCTGGGAGCGGGCTGTGGCGATCGTTGGTTCGCGCAAAGCGACGGCATACGGGATCGAGACGGCGCACCAGCTCGCCAAAGAGCTCTCTGCGGCCGGGATCACGATCGTTTCCGGCGGAGCGCGAGGAATCGACAGTGCATCACATACGGGTGCGATGGAAGGCGGAGCGCCGACGGTGGTTGTGCTGGCGTGCGGTCTGGACCGCGTATATCCTCCGGAGAATCGGAATCTTTTCCATCAGGTGATAGAGAGCGGCGGGACGATGATTTCCGAGTACCCGCCCGGTACGCCGCCGCTTGGCCGCCAGTTTCCTGCGAGAAACCGCATCATCGCAGGGATGAGCCGCGGGATACTCGTCGTAGAAGCGGCGGAACGGAGCGGCTCGCTCATTACGTCTGACTTTGCTTTGGAGGAAGGGCGCGATGTCTTCTCTGTCCCGGGGAGCATCTGGCTGCCTTCCTGCAAGGGGACGAATCAGCTCATCCGAAACGGTGCCATCTGCTGTACGTCGGCGGATGACATCCTCGCCGAGTATGGATGGAAGGAAGAAGAGAATAAAAAATCTGAAAAAGGTTTCCTTGAACAGTTGACATTGGAGGAAGAATTGGTGTATCGTTTCTGCTGTACAGAAAATGAAGTGACGTCAGAGGAAATCCTGCAGCAGTCCGGCCTGTCTGTAGTCAAGCTGACTATGCTGCTGCTTCAGCTTCAGCTGAAGGGGTATATCAGAGAGGTCGGCTCAGGGCGATACATCGTGACGAGGAAAGACTAAAGGAAACGCTGATTCAATCGCAGAATCAGATTTCATATGGATTTTTTACATAACTTCGTCATCATTTTCCTTACATAGCTCGCTATTCGCGTCAGATGATTCCTTGCTCTGTATAAAAATCCAAGAATGAAATCTGACAACGATTTAATCAGTGTTTCCCTAAGTTTGAAAGCAGGGATGCGTGGCTAGGGATTAGGAGTGACTGGTGACCGGGATTCTCTGGCATCGTCATCCCGAGCGTAGCCCTCGATCTCTACTGCACTGCGGGAATCTGCGTGTATGCGCCGGGGGAAAAAACGATGTCCTGGCGCTGTCTTATATCAGGCAATGAGCATTCTGCAATAAAGATTTCTCGGCTACGCTCGGAATGACGACGGCGCGAAGCGCTATCAAAACTCCGCGGCGCTTCATTATTTTTGGTGCCGCACCACCATTTCTCATTTCTAATTTCTCATTCAAGCGAAGCTTTCACCCGCCATCAAAGGGCGACCCGTCCCACGGGCTAACCCTGAACCCATTTTATTTACCCCAGGAGGATCCAAGTGCCTATTACTAGAACGATAACGATCGAAAAGAAGAAGACCCGTCGCACACGGCAGGTCGCATTTAAAAGAAAGCCGAATCCCAAAGGCAAGCACCTGGTCGTGGTGGAATCCCCGGCCAAGGCGAAGACCATCGAGCGCATCTTAGGACCGGACTACAAAGTCATGGCGTCCATGGGACACCTGCGTGATCTCCCCAAGCGTACCATGGGGGTCGACATAGAGAAAGGTTTCACGCCGGAGTACGTCAATTCGACGGATCGGGCGAATGTCATCAAAGATCTGCAGAAAGCGGCGAACCAGTGCTGCGATATCCTTCTGGCAACGGACCCTGATCGCGAAGGCGAAGCGATCTCCTGGCATCTGTCGAAACTTCTGGATGTGAATCCGGAAGACAAGGTGCGTATCGCTTTCCATGAGATCACGCCGCCGGCGATCCGTGAAGCGATCCAAGATCCGGAGCCGATCGATCTTGACCGTGTCGATGCCCAGCAGGCACGCCGCGTCCTCGACCGTCTGGTGGGCTACAAGCTCTCGCCATGGCTGTGGCGGCAGGTCTACCGCGGTCTCTCCGCGGGCCGTGTGCAGTCGGTCGCGACTAGGCTTATCTGCGAAAGAGAAGAGGAAATCCGTGCTTTTGTCCCTGTCGAGTACTGGACGATCGAGGCCTTGTACAAGACGGAGAAAAATGAACCCTTCAAAGCGAAGCTAACCCAGATCGATGGGAAGGATGCGGAACTCCATAACGGGGAGGAGACGGATGCCGCAGTCAAAGGGATCGAGGGAAAAGAGGCGGAAGTCACCGCTGTCACGAAGTCCAGAAAGCAGCGCAAGACAAAGCCGCCCTACACCACCTCCACCATGCAGCAGGATGCCGTCAACAAGCTGAATTTCAGCTCGAAGAAAACGATGATGCTTGCGCAGAACCTGTATGAAGGCGTAGAAATCCCCGGGCATGGCCACGTGGGGCTTATCACATACATGCGTACCGACTCCACCCGTATTTCTGATGAAATGATCAAGCAGGTGCGCCCGTATATTTCCGAAACCTATGGGGAAAACTACCTGCCGGCGAAGCCGAATGTTTTCAGCAAGTCGAAAGAAGCGCAGGATGCCCATGAAGCCATCCGTCCGACCAGCCTTTCCTTCCCGCCGTCTGCGCTCTCGGGCATCCTTTCCCGTGACCAGCTCCGTCTCTATACACTGATCTGGAATCGGTTCATCGCGTCCCAGATGGCACCGCAGATCCAGCAGAGTACGAGTGCGATGCTCCAGTGCGGCATCTATACGCTGAAAGCAACGGGCGTGCATGTCCTCTTCGACGGCTTTACCATCATGCAGCCGTCGAAAAAGAAAGACAGCGAGGAAAGTGATTTCCTGCCGCCGCTCAAAAAAGGCGACATCGTCAAAAATGCCAAAGTCAATGGCGAGCAGCATTTCACCGCGCCGCCGCCCAGATATACAGAAGCGAGCCTCATCAAGACACTCGAAGAAAAAGGCATCGGCCGTCCGTCCACCTATGCGCCGATCCTGGATACCATCCAGAAGAGACGCTATGTGACGAAGGAAAATAAGCAATTCGTTCCGACAGAAGTCGGATTCAAAGTGACGGAGCTTTTGAAAAAATATTTCGAAGGCATCATCAATGTCGACTTCACGGCGAATCTGGAAAACTGGCTCGATAAGATTGCCGAAGGCAAAGCCACCTACAAAAAAGTCATGACAGACTTCTACAAAGTCTTCGAGGCCGAGCTTGAGTCGGCGAATGTAGAAGCAGAAAAGGATAAGAAGGAGAATCAGGAAGTCTCTGATGTCACCTGTGAGAAATGCGGCGCGAAGATGATCGTGAAAATGGGCCGCTATGGGAAATATCTCGCCTGCCCGAATTATCCGAACTGCAAGAACATCAAGCCGTACAGCCTTGCCGAAGGGCCGGAAGAGGTATCGGATGTGAAATGCGATGCCTGCGGTACGCTCATGGTCTACCGCACGGGCCCCTATGGCCGCTACCTGAAATGTCCTTCCTGCGGCGCGAATAAAGCCATCGTGATCGACACGGGCATCGTCTGTCCGAAGTGCCATGAGGGTCATATGGTGCAGCGCAGAAGCCATCGCGGCCGCATTTTCTACGGATGCAGCCGCTACCCGAAGTGCGACATGGCGCTCTGGAATGAGCCGATCAACCAGTTCTGTGAGACTTGCGGTGCCATCATGACGAAGAAAACCTATAAAACGGGCAAAGAAGTCATTTCCTGCTCAAATCCTGACTGTCCGACCCATCCGAAGCGGAAAACGAGAGCAAAGAAAGAGGAGAAGTGACTAGGGAGTAGGAGCTGCAAGAGACTGGTGACTGGTGACTGGGAGATACCAGACTCTTTCGTATCGTCATTTCGAGCGAAGTGAGAAATCTTTCTTGCAGACCGGTAAACGATGTATGTGTGAAAGTAGGGATGAGTGACTAGGGATTAGGGATTAGGAGTGACTGGTGACTGGAATGCCTTTTTCGGACATCGCTCAATTTATACTCCGCGGTGCTCTATTATTTTTGCGCCGTGCTGCTTAGCCTTCTACGCATAGGGAAGGGGGACCGTGCCAGCGGCGCTCGGGTACTGCCGTACATCGCCTGCTTGAAACGCATTTTCCCAGCCTTTTTCATCCCGCCAGTGCCCTATCCGCCCCTTCGGGGCACCTTCCCCTTGAGGGGAAGGCTATTCATACTACCGGCGAAGCCGCCACCACAACCCTGAACCCTCAACCCACAAACCTGAACCTATAAAGGAGACTTATATGACAGACCATATCACCGTCGTCGGTGCGGGCCTTGCCGGAAGCGAAGCGGTCTGGCAGCTCGCGGAGATGGGAATCCCGGTGACACTCATCGAGATGCGTCCCACCAAGCAGACACCGGCGCACCATACATCCTATTTTGCAGAGCTTGTCTGCAGCAATTCTCTTCGGGCTGCGGCGATGACGAATGCCGTCGGCCTCCTGAAAGAAGAAATGAGACATCTTCACTCCCTCATCATGGATGCCGCGGATACACACAGCGTCCCGGCGGGCGGAGCGCTTGCGGTCGACCGCATGGGCTATGCGAAAGCCGTGACGGAGAAGGTGAAGAATCACCCACTGATTTCCGTCGTGGAAGAAGAGGTGAAGGAGCTTCCGAAGGACGGGATCACCATCATCGCGACGGGGCCGCTCACAGAAGGCGCTCTGGCAGAGTCCATCGAAGCCTTCTGCGGCGGGGAGGGCTTTCATTTTTATGATGCGGCGGCGCCCATCGTGACGAAGGAGTCGCTTGATATGGACGTGGTGTATCGCATGTCCCGCTACAATAAGGGCGAAGCGGCGTACCTGAATTGCCCGATGAATGAGCAGGAGTACAAGGCTTTCCGTGAAGCGCTCTGTGAAGCGGAGATGGCACCGGTACATGGCTTTGAAAATAAAAAAGTCTTCGAAGGCTGCATGCCGATCGAAGTCATGGCATCGCGCGGGGAAGACACGATGCGTTTCGGCCCGATGAAGCCGGTAGGACTGCCCGACCCGCGCACAGGGAAGGATCCCTATGCGGTTGTCCAGCTCCGCCAGGATAATGAGGAAGACACCATGTACAACATCGTCGGCTTCCAGACGCATCTCAAATGGGGAGAGCAGAAGCGCGTCTTCGGCATGATCCCGGGACTTTCGCATGCGGAATTCATCCGTTATGGTGTGATGCATAGAAATACGTACATCGACTCGCCGGATCTTCTGGATGCGACTATGGAGAGCCGGAAGCAGAGAGGCCTTTTCTTCGCCGGTCAGATGACGGGCGTCGAAGGATATGTCGAGTCCGCCGCGTCCGGTATCGTGGCAGCATATGCCGCGGCGGCTCGTTTTCTCGGAAGGGAACCGAAGGTATTTCCAAGAGAAACGGCGATCGGTGCGCTCTGCCACTATATTTCCCATTTCGATGGAAAGAATTTCCAGCCGATGAATGTGAATTTCGGTCTCATCTCGCCGCTTGAGAAGAGAGTGCCGAAAAAGGAAAAGAACCAGAAGCTCGCAGAGCGTGCGCTCGCGGCACTGGATGATTTCCTGTCCCGATAGTTTTTGAAAATCCCGCTTTTTACAGGCGGGATTTTTATGCTATGTAAGGAGGGGGAGCACACCTCATGATTGCGTTTGAAAGTTTTCCCCGAATGAGGAATAAGGAATGAGGAATGAAGGCGGCGGCGCTTTGCGCCGATTTTATAAATGGCGATGCCCGAAAGAGGCATTTCAGTCCCTAGCTACTAATCCCTAATCCCTAGCTACCAGTCACTAGTCACCAGCCCCTAGCCACTCATCCCTGCGTTCAATTTTGAGGTTTTCATGGCAAATGATTTGACATTTCTTTCGTTTATCGCTACAATAATCCTATATATTAGAGCGATGAGGAAGACAGAGTCTTTGGGACATCCTGTAGAGAGCCTGCGGCAGGTGGAAAGCGGGCGGATGGGGGAGACTTATTTCACTTCTGAGCTTCCGGCTGAACGGAGTAGGTCGGACGCAGGAGCTGCGTTATGGCTTTCGAGTACAAATTAGGGTGGTACCGCGGATATGACTTCGCCCCTTTCGGGGCGGGGTCTTTTTTTATTTTATTTTCCCGTACTCGCAGCCGGATGGATCCGGCATATCATAGAGGAGGTAAAGTCAATGGAAAGTAAGTTGGACGCATTGAAAGCCAACATGGAAAAAGACCTGAATGAGCTGAAAGTTCAGGCGGAGGAGAAAGTCCATGCGGCAGGCGATGAGAAAGCGCTGCAGGATGCCAAAGTTTTCTTCTTGGGAAAGAAGGGCAAACTCACGGCGATTCTCCGCTCGATGAAAGATCTCTCTGCGGCAGAACGTCCGGTCATCGGGGCTCTGGCAAATACGGTCCGCGAAGATGTGGAAGCGGTCATCGCAGCCAAAGCAGCTGAGCTCAAGGCAAAGCGTCTCGAAGAACGCATCCGGAGTGAGACGGTCGATATCACGCTGCCGGCCCGTCATCAGAAGGAAGGACACATCCATCCGCTGGACAAGGCGCTTCGTGAGATCATGAAGTCTTTCATGCGTATGGGTTACTCGGTCGAAGAAGGACCGGAAATCGAGCAGGACTACTACAACTTTGAATGCCTGAACCTGCCAAAGGATCATCCGGCCCGTGATATGCAGGACTCTTTCTATATCACGCCGGAGATCCTGCTGCGCACGCACACGTCTCCTGTCCAGGCGAGAACGCTTCGCAAGCATGAACCCAATTCCCCGATCCGTATGATCGCACCGGGCAAGGTCTTCCGCTGGGATAATGATGCGACCCATTCCCCTGTCTTCCATCAGGTTGAAGGGCTGGTCGTCGATAAGGGCATCAAATTCGCTGATCTGAAAGGTACGCTGGAAATCTTCCTGAAGGATCTTTTCGGCTCTGATACGAAGATCCGTTTCCGCGCAAGCTACTTCCCATTCACGGAACCATCTGCGGAAGTCGACATTTCCTTCGCAGCCCGCACGCACGATGAGGGCGGCGACCCGGACTGGCTGGAGATCCTTGGTTGCGGCATGGTTCATCCGATGGTGCTGAAGCTCAATGGATATGATCCGGAAAAGGTCAGTGGCTTCGCTTTCGGCATGGGTATCGAACGTATCGCCATGCTTCTTTACGGGATCGACGATCTCCGAAATTTCTATGAAAATGATGTCAGATTCCTGAAACAGTTCTAATCAGAGGGGGATTACATAGATGAACGTATCTTTAAAATGGCTGGGCACTTTGGTCGATATCAAGAGCCTTGATCCGGAAGAAATGGCGGAAACGCTGACCGTCGACGGCATTCCGGTCGAGCATGTGATTTATCCGGGAAAAGGCATCCAGGGTGTCGTGACCGGCAAGGTTCTTTCCATTGAAAAACATCCGGATGCTGATCATCTGGTTGTCTGCCAGCTGGACTGCGGCAAGGGCGCACCGATCCAGATCGTGACGGGCGCTTCCAATGTCGAAGTCGGGCAGATCGTCCCGGTCGCACTTGATGGGGCGCATGTACCGGCCAAGCACGATGCGAAGGCTCCGGGAGGACTTGCTCGCGGCGATACGAAGATCAAGGCGGGGAAACTCCGCGGTGTCGTATCGAACGGCATGATGTGTTCTCTGGGAGAGCTCGGCCTCGATGACAATCTCTTCCCGGCGCTGAATAAAGAAGGCATCCTGATCCTTCCGGCGGATACCCCGATCGGTGTCGATTTCCATACCCTGTTCGATCTGGATGATGTCATTTATGAAATGGAACTCACCGCGAACCGTGCCGACTGCTTCAGCATGATCGGTATGGCGCTGGAAGTCGGTGCGATTTTCAAGAGAAAGGTGAATCTGCCGGAGATTTCCGTCAAAGAAACCGGGGAAGCCATCGAGGGTCGCGCGGAAGTCCATATCGCAGAGCCTGCCTTCTGCAAACGCTTCTGCGGACGTCTCCTCGAAAATGTAACCATCGGCCGTTCTCCGGAATGGATCGAAAACCGTCTGCGCAGCAACGGGATTCGTCCGATCAATAATGTCGTCGATGCAGCGAACTATGTCATGCTGGAAATCGGTCAGCCGCTTCATACCTATGACTATGACAAGGTGGCCGGCCATTCTCTGACCTGCCGCTTTGCCAAAGAAGGCGAGACCATCAAGACACTGGATGGGCAGGAAAGACAGCTGAATGTGGCTGACCTTGTCATCGCAGACGGCAGCGATACAGCTGCCTGCATCGCAGGCGTCATGGGCGGCTTTGACTCCGAAGTCACGGAGAAAACCAAGTCTGTCCTTTTGGAGGCTGCCGTATTCGACAGTGCTTCCATCAGAAGAACGTCCCGCCGTCTGGGCCTGCGCTCCGAAGCGTCCGGCCGCTACGAAAAGGGCATCAATCCGGCAAGAAGTGAAATGGCGATCAACCGCATCTGCCAGCTCTTGGTGGAACAGGGGGCTGCCACCACCGCACGGGGCATGCTTGATGAATATCCTGTCAAGGCAGAGCCGCAGGTCATCGAAACGTCCGTGAAAGCCATCAATGACTACATCGGCATCCATATGCCAAAAGAGGAAATGATTGATATCCTGACCCACCTGTATTTCCATGTCGAAGAACAGGATGGCGCGCTCAAAGTCACTGTCCCGGAATTCCGTCTGGATCTGGAAGGCATGCCAGACCTTGCCGAAGAAGTGGCCCGCGTGTACGGTTACTCGAATATTCCGATCACCACCCCATGGAGCGCTATTGCAAAGGGCGCTATGTCCAAGGAGCAGGATGCACTCTTCCGTATGGCAGATGCTCTCATTGCCAATGGTCTTTCGCAGGTCGAAAACTACAGCTTCATGGATAAGAACGATCTCAAGAAGCTGAATTTCCCGGAAGGGGATGCGGTTTACGAAGCCATTCCGATCCTGAACCCGATTTCCGAAGAATACCCGGATATGCGCACCAGCCTTTTCCCGGGCCTCATGCATACGCTTTCTTACAATCTGTCTCAGAAAAACGATCAGGTCGCCATCTTCGAATATGGCCATGTGTATCATCCGAAAGCCCTGCCGCTGACCGAGCTCCCGGATGAGTACGACCTCGTTTCCGGCCTGCTCTGCGGCTGCCCGGAAGAAGCCGGTTATCCGAACAGCACGAGGACCTATGATTTCTTTGATGTGAAAGCCATCATGGAAAATCTGCTCTCTGCTATCGGTGTCCGCGGCTATGATATAGAGCGCTCTGACTATCCGGTATTCCATCCGGGCATTTCCGCCGATTTTGTCAAGGATGGGAAAATCATTGTTTCCTTTGGCGAACTGCATCCGGCGGTCCTTGACCAGTGGGGCATCAAGAAGGATGTCTATGGCTTCCAGATCCATGTGCCGGAGCTCCTTCCTTATATCGATGCCACCATCGATTACAAGAAGATTCCGAAATTCCCGGCTTCTGAACGAGATCTCTCCATGCTTGTCCCTGTGAAATACACAAACAAAGAAGTCGAAGCCATCATTGAGAAGGCAGCAGGCAGACATCTGGAAACGCTCCGTCTCTTCGATCTCTATCAGGGCGAGCAGGTACAGGAAGGCTATAAGAGTATGGCCTACAACCTGTATTTCCGCGCGGATGACCGCACACTGACCGATAAAGAAGTCGATCAGTGGATCGAAAAAATCGTCAAGAAGCTTGGCGAAGCGGATATCACCCTGCGCGCTTGATAGAAAGCAGTGCAATCAAAAAGCTGAACCCGTGGGTTCAGCTTTTTTGCTTTTGAAAGTGACTGGTGACTAGTGACTGATGACTAGGGATTAGGGATTTGGGATCAGGGAGTAGGGCGCAGCAGATCAGCTTGGCTCCCCTCGTTTCGCTTGAAATGGCGTCTCACTGAGGAAAACGCCTTTCCCAAGATCTCACTCCGGCCCCAGCGTGTCTCTTTTCTCGTTTCTATGCACCATGAAATTGGCGACCTTCTTACCGGCCTGGGTCATGTGATGTCCTGTGTTTTTGAATTTGTGCATCGCTGTCGAGCGGGAGCGGATATTCGGCTTCATGTCTGGATCAATATTCCCTCTCTTGACTGAGGTGGCACGGATCTTCTCCGGCTCCAAAGCACTGCGAAGGACGGCCATCGCACGGGCGGGGAGAATGTCGCAGTCAAAGCTGTAGATGTCTACAGCGGCATAGCCGAGCTGCGGATACGCGTGGATGCAAACATGGGCTTTCTTTCCATAAGCAGCGAGTGTGATCTCTTCCTCGTCCTCATGGAAGAAGGTGTCTTCGACTTCGATACCCAGATTCTTGGCCGCCTGATTCATGACAGAGATCAGCTCCTTGGAGGAAGTGATCTCTTCCTGCACACAGCCATAGCAGTCGACCAGCAGATGTTTTCCGATAAAATTATCCATAGTATTCACCTTTTGTGAGGGATTGACAGATGCAGAGACGGATCCGCATCGCGCTCATTGCCTCAACGTTTCTCTTAATTTTATAAATTACACTTCCATCTATTATAGCAGATATGAGCAAATTTGGCATGCATCCTGAGAAACATTTGCATCTCTCTGCTGGCGCCAGGCTCCGGGCAGTCAGTCACGGTGAACCCTTATTTTCTGCCGTCCTATCTACATTTTCATGAGGAAAGATGCTATAATGAAAAATAATTTTATGACGACGATAGCGTGAGAGCAGGGAGGCGACGAGATGGCCAGACGGAAAGGGCTGAAGCGGTGGGACGAGATCACGACAGAGGGATGGCTCTCGCTTATGGCGGACAAGACGGTCATGAGTGCGCTGATGATGCAGATCTTCTCGCGGCTCTATCACTCCGAAGACTATATGGATAACGCAAAGAATATAGCGAAGGCGCTCCATCTCGAGTATCGGGCACTGAATGCAGGCGTCGGTTGGGCCGGGAATAAGATCCGTGAAATGTATGAGGCGGGAAGTCTTTTGACCTATCATGCGAGCGAGAAGATGGAAGAGACGCACCGGGAAGAAGAGGTGGGAGAGTTCCGTCTCTCAGAAACGCCGGCCTCTCGTGTCCGCCGCTCGCCATGGGAGTATGTTTTCGATGGGAGTGAGGACGATAACGGTACCTATTTCTGGGTGCTGAAACCTGAGGCCGTAAGAGCGTACCGAGAGATCATGGATGCGGATATCTGGCATCTGGATGATATTCGCCAGCTGCTTGAGAGCGATGAGACGGCATATGGATGCGAGGGGAGCCTCTTTTCCCACTCGTCTTCGCATACGGTCGATGAGATCCGAAAACGGCTTTTAAAAAATGCGGAGTTCAAAAGGAAATCGATGGGAGCGCATCCCTGCTGCGTTGTGTGCGGGGCAGATCGGATTTCTCTTCTCCATGCGGTCCCTTATGGGACGCACGGCGAGTCACAAAAGGGACTCATGCTTTGCCCGACGCATGCGGCACTTTTCTCCGCGCATCTCATTTCTTTTTCCGATACGGGCGCGCTTCTGGTATCTCCCCGGATTTCTGAAGGGGAAAGGAAGCTCTATGGTCTTATCGCGGGAGAGAAGGCGAAGGCGGCTTTCAGCCGCAGGCGGATGCTTGCGCATCGGAAAATTTTTACAGAGGAAGGAAGAAAACTGAAATGATTTTATCCGGCAAAGAAATCGTGCGACATATGGGGGAAGAAATCATCATCGATCCCTTTGACCCGAAGAAAGTGAATCCGAACAGCTACAACCTGACTCTGGCGGATGAGCTGATGGTGTATGATCACTATGAGCTTGACATGAAGAAAAGAAATGAAGGCACGCTGATCCATATCCCCAAGGAGGGCTATGTGCTGCAGCCGAATAAGCTGTACCTGGGGCGGACGCATGAATATACAAAAACGAAATGCTTCGTACCGATGCTCGAGGGTCGCTCGTCCATCGGACGTCTGGGTCTTTTTATCCATGTGACGGCAGGCTTCGGAGATGTGGGCTTCTCCGGGTACTGGACGCTGGAAATGTTCTGCGTGCAGCCGATCCGCATCTATGCGGGTGTAGAGATCTGCCAGATCTATTTCCATACCGTTTTGGGGGAAGCAGACTGCTATGACAGCGGAAAATATCAGAATAATAAAGGAATTCAGCCAAGCCTACTTTACAAAGACTTTGAAAAGTAGTATGATAATACCAACTTAATAACACTTGGAGCGAAGAAGCTGCAGCATGACAGGAGAGTTTTCTCTTTGTCTGCTGCTTTTTTTGTACTTTGCTTCGGTGCGGGAGTGCTTTTGAGAGTTCAAGGTATTTGCATTTTTTTGAATATTATTTCATTTTGCGGATGGAGTCTCGGAAGGCATCCTGTTTTTTAGGAAAGCATAAGAGTGGAATTCATCTCGTGGAGGACATGCTTTCCACTTGGGGGAGATGTAGGAGGTCGACTATTATGAAAAAAGCAATGAAGAAAATGATCATGGCAGGTGCTCTTTGCATCGCAGGTGCAGCTCTGATCGCAGGCTGCGGCGATTCCGGTTCTTCTGCAGGCGGCGGAAAACAGTTCCTGAACATTGCTACCGGCGGTACTGCTGGTACCTATTACCCGCTGGGCGGCGCACTCGCTGAACTGCTGAATCAGAATATCAAAGGCATGAATGCATCCGCACAGTCCACCGGCGCATCCGTAGCCAATGTCAATATGCTGAAAGACGGCTCTGTCGATATCGCTTTCATCCAGAATGATATCGCTTACTATGCAGCCAACGGCAAGGAAATGTTCAAGGACAACAAAGTAGAAAGCATCCGCGGTATCGCTGCTCTCTATCCGGAAACTGTCCAGTTCGTCACCACTGCTGACAAAGGCATCAAATCCATCGCTGACCTCAAGGGCAAAAAGGTCGCTGTCGGTGCTTCCGGCTCCGGCGCAGAAGCCAATGCTCGTCAGATCCTCGGTGCATATGGTCTGACCTATGATGATATCGATGTACAGTATCTCTCCTTCGGCGAAGCTGTTGATGCACTGAAGGATGGCAATGTCGATGTCGGTGTCGTCGTCGCAGGCTTCCCGACCGCAGCGATCCAGGATCTGGCTGCCAATAAATCCGCAGCACTGGTCAATATCGATGCAGAACATGCTGATAAGCTGATGAAGCAGTACCCATACTTCACCAAGATCACCGTACCGAAGGGCACCTATCCTGGACAGGAAGAAGACGTCAGCACGGTAGCCGTGAAATGCGTCGTCGTTACCACGGACAAGCTCTCTGATGACCTCGGTGAACAGATCGCCAAAGCCATCTACGAACACCTTGACCGCATGAAAGCGGCTCACGCTGTCGGCAAGTACATCACCAAGGATACCGCTCTGGAAGGCATGTCCGTCAAAATGAATGCCGGTGCTGAAAAGTATCTGAAAGCTAAATAAGACAGCGGTCATCCGGCATCATGCAGAAGTCTCTAAGGCTCAGCGGGTTTTGTACATTGAACGGGGGAGCGATGCACCTTCCGCATAGCAACCGCGCAGCCTCTGGCACGGCAAGCATGTGACGTATTCAAGTTCAATCCATATCGAAACACTGATTTTATCAGCGCTTTCCCTTATAGGAAGGAGGGAGAACGGGCTCATCTCAGAGTCCGTTCTCACTTTCATTTCATGAAGAAAAAGAAAAACGGGAAATTAGAAACCATACTTATTGTTTTCGGGATGATCGTCTGTGTGATCGTGACCGTGGGAGGCTGGTTTGTCCGTCAGGACTATCTCTTCGGACAGACGGCAGACGGCTTCATCATCAGGCAGCGGGTGCGCCCAGGTACACCGGTGACACTGGTGTACAGGCACTCGGTTCAGAAGACGATGATTCACGAGTACCTTGAAGTCAATGACATGGCGACGGGGCTCGTACTGAAGTCTACAAAATACCAATCCATGGGGGTAGGACTTCCTTTCTCCAAAGAAGATGGCGATTTCCGCGAAGAAGACGGTTGGTTTATTCTGGATAACATGAACCGTCCCTATCCGGAGCTGTCGATCCGTAACGGCGTGACGAATGAAGAAAAGGTCTATGTCGGAGATACGGAGTATGACCTGGCAAGCCTTATGCCTTTGGGAAAGGAACTTCATCTGTATGTAGCACCGCTGTACCAGGTGCTGTATAAGAAAAAAGAAATTAGGAGTTGATACAATTGGCTGATTTAGAGAAAAAGAACGTGCAGGCCGAAGGCGTTTCTGAAAATGGAGAAATGTCTGAGGAACTGCAGAAGAAATTAAAAGAGCTGGATAAAGAGTCCGATACAGCGGAATACAAAGGCATCTGTGCCAAAGTCATCGCTGTCATCTGTATCTGCTTCTCACTTTTCCAGATTTACACCGGCTTCTTCGGCGCACTGGATGCGATGATCCAGCGCTGTGTCCACTTGTCCTTCGGCATCTGCCTCGTTTATCTTCTTTGTCCGACGAAGAAAGCCTGGGTCAAAGAGGGGCGTTTTCATCCGATCGACGTGGCACTTGCCGTCCTTGCGATGATCCCTCCCATTTACATTCTTGTGAACTACCAGCAGCTCATCCTGCGCGCCGGCACCGTCACTCCGACGGATACCGTGATCGGGGTGCTTGGCATCGTGATGATCATCGAAGCGGCTCGCCGTATCGTAGGCCTTCCGATCGTCATCGTTGTCTGCTGCTTCCTTGCGTATGGGTTCTTCGGACCGTACCTCCCCGGGCCGCTTGCACATCGCGGGCTCACTATCAAGCAGATGGTCGGACACCTCTTCTTCACGACAGAGGGTGTCTTTGGTATCCCGATGGGTGTTTCCTCCACCTTCATTTTCCTCTTCATCCTTTTCGGTGCGTATCTGGAAAAGACAGGTCTTGGGAAATTCTTCATCGATATCGCCAATGCCATCGCTGGCTGGGCATCCGGCGGACCAGCTAAGGTCGCTGTCATTTCCTCGGCTCTGCAGGGTACGATCTCCGGTTCCTCGGTAGCGAACGTCGTAGGCTCCGGCTCCTTCACCATCCCGATGATGAAGAAACTGGGCTATCACAAGAATTTCGCCGGTGCCGTAGAAGCAGCAGCTTCTACCGGCGGACAGCTGATGCCGCCGATCATGGGCGCAGCCGCTTTCCTGATGGCGGAATTCGTCGGTATCCCCTATATGGAAGTCGTCGAGGCTGCCATCGTTCCTGCCATTCTCTACTTCATTGGTGTTTTCCTCGGTGTTCATTTCGAAGCGAAAAAGAATAACCTTCAGGGCACACCGAGAAGCGAGCTCCCGCCTTGGGGCAAGATTCTGAAAGAGGAAGGGCATCTGGCGATCCCGCTGATCGCCATCATCGGTCTTTTGGCTTCCGGCTACACCCCGATGAAAGCGGCGCTTGCCGGTATCTTCATTTCTATCGCTTCTGCCATGCTTCGTGCGAATACCCGCATGAGCATCCCTGATATCATTGACGGTCTCATCAAAGGTGCGCGCGGTGCGCTCGGCGTCCTGATCGCATGCTCTTCCGCCGGTATGATCATCGGCATCGTCACCAAGACAGGTGTCGGTCTGAAACTGGCTTCGGCTCTTGTCGATATCGCCGCAGGCAACTTCATCTTGCTTCTCTTCTGCACCATGATCACCTCGCTGATCCTCGGTATGGGCGTACCGACCACGGCGAACTACGTCATTACTTCGACCATCGCTGCTCCGGCTCTGATCTCCCTCGGTGTACCGATCCTGGCGGCGCATATGTTTGTTTTCTACTTCGGCATCATCGCCGATATCACCCCGCCAGTTGCGCTGGCTGCCTTCGCAGGCTCTGCGATCTCCGGAGGTGACCCTTTGAAGACGGGTGTCAATGCGTCGAAGCTCGGCATTGCGGCCTTCATTATCCCATATGTCTTCGTTCTTTCCCCTGAAATTCTGGGCATCAATGCGACACTCTTCTCCGTCACGGAAACCACCATTACCGCGCTTATCGGTATGGTCGGCGTCTCGGCGGCTATGATCGGCCAGCTCTATTGCAAGGCGAATATTCTGGAGCGTCTTCTCCTTCTGGCCGGCGGCCTCTGCCTCATCGATCCGACCATCCTGACCGACATCATCGGCATTGCCGTACTGGGCGGCGTCTTCGCTATGCAGTATTTCAGAAGCAAAAAGAGCAAATAAGCCAAGCATGGCAGCCTCCTAAAGATCCTGTAAGATCCACGAGACGGAAAGCGCAAGTCTTAGTCGGTTCATGGACGGGCAGCAAAGGATAGAAACTTTGCTGCCCGTTTTTGCGTGCGGGAAAGTCGGTGAAATACAGAGTAAGGGAACGCGGACTTTGCGATTGGAATCGGTGTTTTCCTAGACAAGTCAATAAAAAATCCCCATAGACTGCGGCATGTGTCATGCCATAGCCCATGGGGATTTTTCTTACAAAGGCATAAAAAACATCCGGAAAAGGCTTCCCACCTGTGCCCGATGCAGGCGGAGCTCGGAATCGGTGACGGTCGTCCATGAGCACCGAAGTGCGGGAGGGCCTGTGCTATCGTCGGAACCCGGCCTCGCAGAGGACAGGGAAGTGGAAAAGCCATGCTTCCGGATATTCATTTTTCTTACTTGTCAGCCTAAAATGGGCATCGGCAGCAGGCTGTACGCTTCCTCTGACCCATCCGATGACGCAAGGTGCATTCTGCAGATCTGCCCCTTCCGGTCCGGCTCTCCCTGTGATCTCGTAGCGCTTAGAGAATTCTAGAAATCGGAGAAACCGTCCGTCTGGGGAACGTGTTCAGATATGTCCCTGCTTCATGCTTTTATGGTACTACGTTTTAGAGGGGGAAGCAAGTGGGAAAAGTGATGGTATACAATACATGGTCGGTTACGCACAAGGTATATAACCGAAATATACTATGGCGTAATGTAAATACGGATGAGGCGCATATCCATATAATGATGGAAAAGCGCGAATTTTTATTTGCATGCTTGGCGTTTTTAGCTGTTTGAAAAGGCTGCCGATTTTTGAGTCGCGTTTTGCTTTTTGCAGTCTGCTGGCGGGATGCATATAATATAGATAAAAGGATATACATGGAAGCATTTCTGAGGAGGAAATCATGCATATTTCATCCATGACCATTGATAACTACCGCACCTTCCGCCATGTCGTCTTCCATTTTGACAGACAGGTGAACTATATGGTGGGGGACAACAATATCGGCAAGAGTAATTTCCTTTGCCTCTTGAAATGGATCAGCCATGGGTATGGATTCCGTGAAGGCGATTTCTTGGATGCAGACCATCCCATCGAGATCCGGCTGACGCTTGCCGAAGCGGCGGGAGGGGAGAGTGCAGAGCTCTATCTGGTGCAGGCGGTACAGGAAGTGGTGCCACGTCTCTTCGATCAGGCGAGCGGGCGGCAGCTGCCCTTGGAGTACCTGCGCTGCCTTTTTTATATCGATTTTTCCCTGTGTGAGATGCCGCGCAGGATGATGGCCCATGTATCGATGGGAGAGCTGCTTTCTCTTCTGCAGCGTTATTTCACAGAGTCGCCGGCGGTTATTTCTGAGGTGGAGACGATGTTTGCAGAGAAGGGGATCGGGATTTCCCTGCCGAAGGAGCATCCATCGCAGGCGGCGCTTTCACTGCTTGAGACGCTATTCGGGGAAAGGGGAGATGGTTCTTCGTACCAGCGCACGGCTTGTCTGATGGCGCGTACAGCCCTTGTCCTGCTGCTTCAGATGATGAAGAAGAAAGCAAGCCGCGCGATTTCCTTCGAGCACATGGTGACGACGGATGCGAAGGGGCGGCGTTTTTTATCCCTGCTTGTCAGTGTAGATGAGCCGGAGCTCCATCTCCACCCTTACCTGCAGCGGGCGATGCTTTCTTTCTGCCATATGATCCTTTCGAATGAGGAGCCGTTTTTTTTGAAGCTGGTGCAGACGCTTCTGGGTGTCGATGGGCTCTCGGGGCAGCTCTTTGTCGTGACGCACTCGACCGATGCGCTGGTGAATGATTACCGGCAGATCATCCGCCTTTACTGGGATGAGAAGAAGCTGGTACAGGCCGCGTGCGGGGCTTCCTTTCATTTTGACAGGGAAATCGAAAAGCACCTCATCATGCATTTCCCGGAGGTGAAGGAAGCGCTCTATGCGAGGGCGGCGATTCTTGTCGAGGGCGAGACAGAGTATGGTTCCTTCGCTGGATTTGCAAGGACACTGGGGATTCATTTCGACCACTACGGCATCTGCCTCATCAATGCGAGGGGCGAGAGCTCGATTTCCAAGATCGCCTCGCTCATCCGCCGCTTTCACGTGCCTGTCGTTTCGCTCTATGACCGTGATGTGATGGGGGAACACAAAAAGAGTGCGGGTGTCTTCTATACGGACTATATCTGCTATGAAATGGATGTCGTGAAGGCATGCCTTTCCCGGAATGGCCGCCGTCTTCTGGATGCGGTCATCGCAGATATAGCGGAGGGAGGAAATCTTGTGAGCTCGGCGCTTGTCAAAAAGGCAGGCGCAAAGCTCGTCATCCCGAAGGGCTACTATCCGCCAAGGAAACTTTCGAATATCAATCCCAGAGATGAGAAGGCACTCGAGTTTTATTATTTTGCATGGCTTTATGGGAAT
This sequence comes from uncultured Dialister sp., assembly GCA_900543165.1. Taxonomy (GTDB): domain Bacteria; phylum Bacillota; class Negativicutes; order Veillonellales; family Dialisteraceae; genus Dialister. The sequence goes on from UQQQ01000018.1 coordinate 27,918, forward strand.
AAAGGCGTCATCATTGGGCGCTCGCTCGCCGACCATCTGGGAAAGGATTTCATCCCACCTGCTTTCGTGCGCGTCATCAAGGCTGCCGTGGAAGTCAGTGAGAGGTAAAAGGGAAAGTCCCTGCGGCGTGCCGTCTCTTGACGGCGTGCGAAAGCAATGCTATTAAGTTAAGGAAATTGTTAACGCCGTAACGACTTGCTTCCCCTTCGGGGGAAGTGCCGAAGGCAATAGGGGCATGCCAGCGGCTATCGAACAATGTTGGATATACCGTAGTGCTACCTCCTCATCTCGCTTCGCTCGAAATGGCGTCTCACTTGATTTTCGCGTCGCTTCGCTCCTAAAAATCAAGTTCGCTTGCACAAGCCCTCCGGGCAGCTCCCCCGATGGGGAGCCAAGAATGATCTGCCGCTTAACTTAATAGCATTACGTGCGAAAGAGGGGGAGCGGGTTCTACAGGTCCAGAGGGTTCAGCGTGGGTGGTGCGGCGCATAAAAATATGGAAGCGCCGCGGAGATTTGGAACTAGGGAAACGCTGATTAAATCGTTGTCCGACTTGGCTCTTGTATTTTTCATGCAAGGCGAGGAATAGGGGGCGCGAATAGCGAGCTATTAAGCATTGCATGAAAATACATGCCAAATCGGATTCTGCGATTTAATCGGCGTTTCCTGGGCGGTTTTCTCGTATCGCCAGCCTAATCCCTAGCCACTAATCCCTAGCCACTAATCCCTAGCCACCAGTCACCAGTCACTCATCCCTGCTTTCAAACTTTACGATATGTGCTTAGGGAAACGCTGATTGGGATGAGCGATTGAATCCGTGCTTTCTTAAACCTCATGCTCTCTATATAATAAAAATTTAATACCCCTATGCTATTGAAAAAGTGTAAATTACCCTTTATGATTATAGGGATAACTATTTATCATAGAATCCCATTCTATGCGTTGATTCAAGGAGGCCGGCATGAGCACGATTTCACTACAAGGCCGCAGTGTTCTTGGGCTAGCTGATTTCACAGCCGAAGAGATTGAGCGGATCTTAGAAGTAGCAGCACAAATGAAAAAAATTGTGTTATCTGACAATAAGAAAAAAGATTTCCTGAAAGGCAAATCTATCGTAACAGTGTTTTCCGAAGCATCTACCAGAACTCGTAGTTCTTTCGAGCTTGCCGGTAAGTATTTGGGAGCCGACGTGATCAATATTACAAAGAGTGGCAGCTCGATGACGAAGGGTGAAAGTATGCGAGACACATTGCTGACCGTTTCCGCTATGGGAGTGGATGCAGTGGTTATTCGTGATTCGTCTGAAGGGGCTGCTCTTTTTGCGTCCAAGGTCATGAGCCCGAAGGTGAAGGTACCGGTCGTGCTGAATGCAGGCGACGGTGCCCATGCGCATCCGAGCCAGGCACTTCTGGAGCTCTTCACCATGAAGGAAGCAGGAAAGAAGATCAAAGGGATGAAGTATGTCATCATCGGTGATGTGCTGCATTCTCGCGTCGCAAGAAGCGATATCATCGGGTTCACAAAGCTGGGAGCGGAAGTCCATCTGGTGGGGCCGCGCACGCTGGTCCCGAAGGAATTCGAAGCGATGGGCTGCATCGTGGATGATGACATGGAGACAGCACTGAAAGATGCGGATGCGATCAATATCCTTCGTATCCAGCTCGAAAGAGCAGCCGGCGGATTCATCCCGACGACCCGTGAATATGCACGTCTCTTCGGTATCAATCAGAAGCGTCTTGCGCTCTGCAAGCCGGATGTGGCGGTGATCCATCCGGGCCCGATGAATAGAGGCATTGAAATCGGTTATGATGTAGCCTACGATGAAGCGTCCTGGATTCAGGAAGAAGTCAGAAATGGCGTGGCTGTCCGTATGGCTCTGGAATATTTGACACTGACGGAGGGGAAAGACATTGATGCTCTTAATTAAGAATGGTACCATCGTAAACCCGGCCAAGCACCAGCATGAAGTGACAAATATCCTGGTGGAAGATGGCAAGATCAAGGAAATCGGTGAGAATGTGAGCACGGCTGGCAAAGAAGTAGAAGAAATCGATGCGAAGGGACTCTTTGTAACACCGGGGCTCATCGATATGCATGTCCATCTGCGTGAACCGGGGCAGGAAGCAAAGGAAGATATTCACACGGGAACGCAGGCAGCGGCTGCCGGCGGTGTGACCCGCGTCGCGACTATGGCGAATACGAAGCCTGTCATCGACAATGCAGCGGTATTGCGTGATGTGAAGCATCGCGTATCTGAGACTGCGGTCGTGAAGGTCTCCGTGATCGGCTCGATTTCCAAGAATCTCGAAGGCAAGCAGCTCTCGGAGATGGGGGATATGGCAGCGGATGGCGCTGTTGCGTTCTCCGATGACGGACACTATGTAGAAAGTGCCAATTTCATGCGCCGCGCCATGGAGTATGCGGGCCAGCTCGGCAAGATGGTCATCGACCATGCGGAAGATATGACGATGTGCGGACACGGCTTCATGAATGAAGGCAAGGTTTCCTATGCGATGGGCGTCACCGGACGTCCGGCGACAGGGGAAAATATCGCAGTCGCTCGTGATCTGCTCCTTTCGGAGCTGACCGGCTGTCATATCCATATCGCGCATGTATCGAGCGGCAAGGCCGTCGATCTTATCCGTGAGGCCAAGGCGAAGGGTGTGAACTGCTCGACGGAAGTCACCGCGCAGCACCTCTATTTCACCGATGAATGGCTGAAGCACTATGAAGCGGCTTTCAAAATGGCGCCGCCGCTGCGCACGGACGAAGACAGAAAAGCGCTGATCGAAGGACTGAAGGACGGCACCATCGATGCCATCATGACGGATCATGCCCCGCATTGCAATGAAGAAAAGGATGTTCCTTTCAACTGCGCGCCGAACGGCATCGCGGGTCTTGAGACCTCTCTTGCCTCGACGTTGACGGTGCTCTACCATCAGGAGGGCTTCACCATCGACAAGATCGTCGAACTGATGAGTGTGAATCCGGCGAAGCTCCTCGGCATCGAAGGCGGCGTCCTGACAGAAGGTGCTCCGGCAGATATTACGCTGATCGATCCGGATAAAGAATGGACTGTCCATGGACAGGATCTCTATACGAAATCCCTCTTCACTCCTTATGAAGGGCTGACGCTGAAAGGCAAAGCAGTCATGACCATCGTGGATGGAGAGATTGTCATGAAAGAAGGAAAGGTGCTCAAATGAAAGGCCTCTTGATTTTGGAAAACGGCGCCCGCTTCGAAGGCGACCTCTTAGGCTCTGTCGAAGGGCTGGGGGAACTGGTCTTCAATACCGGCATGACCGGCTATCAGGAATGTTTCACGGACCCGTCCTATGAAGGACAGATCCTCACCCTGACCTACCCGCTCATCGGCAACTATGGCGCAAATGATCTTTTCATGCAGAACAGAAAGCCGGCAGCGGCAGGCTTCGTCCTTGACCAGATCGCGGAGCATCCGTCGAACTGGGAATGCAAGGAAAAGATCACTGATTTCATCGAAAGATACCATGTACCCTGCCTTTACAATGTCGATACCCGTGCCGTGACCCGCATGGTCCGTACCCAGGGCGTCATGAAAGCGATCATCGTTTCGGCAGACAGAAGCGATGAATTCATCGCTGAAGAACTCGCAAAGCCGCTCCACAGAGATCAGGTAGAGCGCGTGACGACCGACTACCCCTATACCTATGGTGACGGGAAGTATCAGGTCTCCCTTCTCGACTGCGGTCTGAAAAAGAATATCCTTGTCTCGCTGGCAGCCAATGACTGCACCGTCCATGTCTTCCCGGCGCATACGTCTGCCGAAGATCTGCTGGCAGGAAATCCGGACGGCATCTTCCTCTCTCCTGGACCAGGGGACCCGCAGGATGTGCCATTCGTCGTAGAGACCGTCAAGAAGCTCATCGGAAAGAAACCGATCTTCGGCATCTGCCTCGGTATCCAGATGCTGGCGACAGCGCTCGGCGGTCACACCTTCAAGCTGCCATTTGGCCATCGCGGAGCGAACCACCCGGTCAAGGATCTTCGCACCGGCCGCGTCTATATCACCAGCCAGAACCATGGCTATGCGATCTCCGATGATGACCTTCCGGAATGCATCGAAGTCACCCACAGAAGCGTCAATGACGGCACCATCGAAGGCATCCGTCACAAGACCCTTCCGATCCAGGCTGTCCAGTACCATCCGGAAGCCTCCCCGGGACCGAAGGATAATTTCTATCTCTTCACCGAATTTACCAAGGCCATGGAGGAATTCAAAAAATGATCAATAAAGACGTGAAGAAAGTCCTCGTCATCGGCAGCGGCCCGATCGTCATCGGACAGGCTGCGGAATTTGACTATGCCGGTACCCAGGCCTGCCGCTCCCTTCGTGAAGAGGGCGTCGAAGTCGTCCTGGTGAACAGCAATCCGTCCACCATCATGACGGACGTGGATATCGCTGACCGTGTCTATATCGAACCGATCACCCTGCCATTCGTGACAGAAGTCATCAAGAAAGAACGCCCGGACGCGCTGCTCGCGACACTGGGAGGGCAGGTTGGCCTCAACATGGCTGTCCAGCTCTCGGACGCCGGTGTCCTCGACCAGTACGGCGTGAAGCTCCTGGGTTCTTCTCTCCATGCGATCAAGCATGCGGAAGACCGTGAACTCTTCAAGGATGCGATGGAAGAAATCCATCAGCCAGTCCCGGAATCTGAAATTTTCGAGGAACTGGAACCAGCCATCGCCTTTGCCGACAGGATCGGCTACCCGGTCATTATCCGTCCGGCTTACACCTTAGGCGGCACCGGCGGCGGCATCGCGCACGACCGCTATGAGATGGAAGAAATCGCGAACCGCGGCATCAAACTTTCCCCGATCAATCAGATCCTCGTAGAACGGAGCATCGCGGGCTGGAAGGAAGTCGAATTCGAAGTCATGCGCGACAGTGCGGATAACTGCATCATCGTCTGCGCCATGGAAAATATCGACCCGGTCGGCGTCCATACCGGCGACTCCATCGTCGTCGCTCCGACCCAGACGCTGACCGATGGCCAGTACCAGATGCTCCGTACCGCATCTCTCGACATCATTCGCTACCTTAAGATCGAAGGCGGCTGCAATGTCCAGTACGGCCTCGATACCAAGACGAACCAGTACTACGTCATCGAAGTCAATCCGCGTGTCAGCCGTTCCTCCGCGCTCGCATCGAAAGCCACCGGCTACCCGATCGCGAAAGTCGCAGCGAAGATCGCCCTCGGCCTGCACCTCGATGAAATCACGAATGCCATCACCGGCAATACGAAAGCCTGCTTCGAACCATCCATTGACTATGTCGTATGCAAATTCCCACGCTGGCCATTCGAAAAATTCACCCTCGCGGATCGCGCCATCGGCACCCAGATGAAAGCGACCGGCGAAGTCATGGCACTCGACCGCACGCTCGAAGGCTCGCTCCTGAAAGCCCTCCGCTCGCTGGAAGTAGGGGAAGGCTACCTGCACCTGAAGAAACTCGACGGACAGTCCCTCTATGATATACGCTGCCTGCTCTCCCGCATCGACAACGAAAGAATCTTCGTCCTTGCCGAAGCCCTTCGCCGCGGCATCGAACCGGAAGAAATCAACCGCATCACCAAGATCGACCTCTTCTTTATCTACAAGATCCAGAACATCATCAAGATGGAACGCCGCCTCATGAAGGAAGGCCTCACCGAAGAGACACTGAAAGCGGCGAAACGCATCCAGATGCCGGATGAAGCCATTGCACACTTCGCTGAAGTCACCCCGAAAGACGTCGAAAACTTCAAGAAGAAACTGGATTTCCATCCGGACTTCAAGATGGTCGATACCTGCGCGGCAGAATTTGAAGCGCACACCCCGTACTACTACTCCACCTACGGCGCAGAAGACGAAGTGAAGCCGCAGGGCAAGGGCTCCGTCGTCGTCTTCGGCTCCGGCCCGATCCGCATCGGTCAGGGCATCGAATTCGACTACTGCTCCGTCCATGCCTCCTGGGCACTGCGCAAGGCGGGGAAGAAATCCATCGTCATCAATAACAACCCGGAAACCGTTTCCACCGACTTCGATACCTCCGACTCCCTGTACTTCGAACCACTGACCGAGCAGGACGTCCTCGAAATCATCGACAAAGAAAAACCGGAAGGCGTCATCTGCCAGTTCGGCGGACAGACCGCCATCAACTTGGCGACCCCGATGGCCAAGCGCGGCATCCGCATCATCGGCTCCTCGAATGAATCCATCGATATGGCCGAAGACCGCGAACGCTTCGACACCCTGATGGGGCAGCTCGGTATCGCGCGCCCGAAGGGCTGCCTCGTCGAGTCCGTCGAAGAAGCGATGGCAAAGACAGAAGAGCTGGAATACCCGCTCATCGTCCGCCCGAGCTACGTTCTTGGCGGCCGCGCGATGCAGATCGTTTACGATCAGGCAGAACTTCGCCAGTACCTGAAAGAAGCCGTCGTTGCTTCCCACGAGCATCCTGTCCTCATCGATCAGTACATGGTCGGCCGTGAAGTCGAAGTCGATGCCATTTCCGATGGCAATGACGTCTGCATCCCCGGCATCATGGAACAGATCGAACGCTCCGGCGTCCACTCCGGCGACTCCATCGCTGTCTACCCGCCGCAGCACCTCTCGCAGGAAATCATCGAGACACTGACCGATTACACCAGAGAAATCGCCAAAGCCATGAACGTCAAGGGCCTTGTGAATATCCAGTTCATCGTGGTCAAAGACAAAGTCTATGTCATCGAAGTCAATCCGAGAGCCAGCCGTACCGTACCATTCATGAGCAAGATCACCGGCATCAATATGGTCGAATACGCGACCCGCATCGCGCTCGGCGAAAGCCTCAAAGACACCGGCCTTCCGCTCGGCCTCGTCCCGGATAAAGGCTACGTCGCGATCAAAGCGCCTGTCTTCTCCTTCTCGAAGCTCGGCCTCGTAGAAATCAAACTGGGACCGGAAATGAAATCCACCGGCGAAGTCATGGGCATCGGCCACACCTATCAGGAAGCCCTCTACAAGGCTGTCGTGGCTGCTCATCTCACCGTGCCGGCAGGCGGCAATGTCCTCATCACCGTCTCCGACCGTGACAAGCCGGAAACTGCCGAACTCGCCAAAGGCTTCGTAGAGCTGGGCTACCACCTCATCTGCACCTCCGGCACCGGTGCTTATTTCGAAAAACTCGGCATCCCGGTCGAAATCATCAAGAAGATCCATGAAAAGGGCGAAAACTGTGAAAAGTACCTGAAGTCCGGCCGTGTCGACATGCTCGTCAATACCATTTCCTATGGCAGCCAGATCGAGCAGGAAGGCTATGACCTGCGCCGCATCGCTGTCGAGCTTGCGATCCCCTGCATCACCTCCCTTGATACCGCGAAGGAAGTCCTGCGCGTCATGGCAGCCTCTTCGAGCGAACCGCACGTCGAAGCTATTCAGGACTATGTGAAGGAGAATTGATATGGCAGGCTATGTAGAAAAAGGCCGTATCCTCACCCATGAGCTGGTCGGCCCCTCCATCTGGCGCATGCGCCTTGAGCTCCCGCTCATCGCAAGAGACGCAAAGCCCGGTCAGTTCATCCATGTGAAAGTGAATGACCCCACCTGCATCCTGCGCCGCCCGATCTCTATCGCCGGCACAGAACCGGGGAAGGGCATCCTTGAGATCATTTACCGCATCGTCGGCAAAGGCACCGAAGCCATGGCGCGCCTCAAAGCAGGAGACGTGGTCGACTGCTTGGGGCCGCTGGGCACTGCTTTCGATATGGATAAAAATCACATCGTCGGCATCGGCGGCGGCGTCGGCATCGCGCCGATTCTCTTCATGGCAAGGAAAGCGAAGCCGGGCCAGATGACCGTCGTCATCGGCGGACGCAACAAGGAAGAAGTCTTCTGGAAAGACCTTTTCCCCAAGACTCTGAAAGAGCTCATCGTCACCACCGATGATGGCTCCTATGGAACCAAAGGATTCTCTGTCTCCGTCCTCCCCGAGCTCTTCAAGAATGGCAATGTCGATGAAGCCTGCGTCTGCGGACCTGGCATCATGATGCGCATCACCGCGCAGATGGCAAAAGAAGCGAATGTCCCCTGCGAAGTCTCCATGGAGAGACGCATGGGCTGCGGCATCGGCACCTGCCTCGGCTGCGTATGTGACAGAGCCGATGGCAAAGGTCACTACAAAGTCTGCGTAGACGGACCCGTATTCAAAGCAGAGGAGGTCGTATTATGAGCTCTTTAGCTGTGAATTTCCTCGGCATCCCAATGGCAAGCCCGGTGATCGGCGCCTCCGGCACCGTCGGCTTCGGACTTGAGCTTGCCAAGTTCATCGATATGAAGAAAGTCGGTGCCATCTCAGGCAAGGGCCTTGCGCCGACGCCATGGACTGGCAATAACGGTACCCGCATCGCGGAAACTACCTCCGGCATGCTGAACTGCATCGGTCTGGAAAATCCGGGCGCGCCGTACTTCTTGGAACACTACCTTCCGGAAGTGAAGAAACTCGGCTGTCCCTACATCGCGAACATGGTCGGCAAATCCGTCGAAGAATACGCCGAATGCGCGAAACTCCTCTCCGTCCCCGGAATCTCGGCGCTCGAAGTCAATATTTCTTGCCCGAATGTCAAAGTCGGCGGCGCAGCCTTCGGCACTGACCCCGAGCAGGCAGCCTCTGTCACCAGAGCTGTGAAGGATGCGACAGATCTTCCTGTCATCGTGAAGCTCTCTCCGAATGTGACGGACGTAGTCACCATCGCCAAAGCCGTCGAAGCGGCCGGCGCTGATGCCATCTCTCTCATCAATACCCTCCTCGGCATCGCTATCGATACCAGAACGAGAACCCCGATCCTCGGCAACGTCACCGGCGGCCTCTCCGGCCCGGCGATCAAGCCTGTGGCTCTTCGTATGGTCTGGCAGGTCGCGAAAGCCGTCAGCATCCCCATCTGCGGACTGGGCGGCGTCATGACCGGCGAGGACGTCGTCGAATTCATGATGGCGGGGGCGAAGACCGTACAGGTCGGCACGGCAAACCTCGCTGATCCGACCGCCATGGCACGCATCGTCCGTGAACTCGATGCATGGTGTGATAAGAATGGCGTCAAAGATGTCAATGAGATCATCGGCACGCTGAAAGCGTGACCGACAGATGATCAAGAAAAGGAGCTGTGAAGAAATGAATCCTCATTTCTTCACAGCTCCTTTTTACTTT
>UQQQ01000019.1 GCA_900543165.1 uncultured Dialister sp.
GGAGATAGTAATTATCGACAGTCAAATGAATTACCGAGGAAAACTTGACACTTACCACCAGTCACTTCTACCCCCATGCCCCGCCAACTTGTGCTACAATAAAAGAAAATGTACTGCCACAAGGAGCCATTCATGAAAAAAATTCTTTTCTTACTACTGATTTTAGCCGGAGCCGTTTACTGGGGCTTCTCCTCAGGCAGCGAGCTCACGAAGAACGTCGTACATGAACATGTCAAGCCACATGCCGCCCAAAAGGCGACGCCAAAGGACGCATCGCCCTCCGAAGAGAAAGGCATCGTGACAGAGATCTCGGATACCGTCAGGACACTGATCTCCGGTCTTTCCTCCTCAGAAACAAAAGAGGGCAGCGTCGAAACGCTGCCGCCGAAGCCGGACGCGAAAAGCCCCGTCGACGGGGCAGAGCAGCTCCTCACCGCCAAGGAAAAGATGGACAATGTGCTCCACTTCAGGAAAGCGCTGGAAGCGCGCGTGCATCGCGAAGAATTCGTCCCCTTTGCCGAGATACCGGACTACCTCAAGAAGGGGATCGTCGCGACCGAAGACCGCCGCTTCTATGAGCACGGCGCGATGGATCTCATCGGCGTCGCACGCGCGGCTTTCACGAACTATCTCGCCGGAGAGACGCTCCAGGGCGGCAGCACCATCACCCAGCAAACCGTGAAAAACATCTTCCTCTCGAATGACCGCACCATGACCCGCAAGGCCGAAGAACTGGCGCTCGCCGTCCAGCTGGAGCGGAATTACAGCAAGGAAGAGATTCTCGAACTCTATCTGAATACCATTTACTACGGTCATGGTGCCTACGGCCTCAAGGAAGCCAGCCGCACCTACTTTGGCAAAGCGCCCAAGGAGCTCGACCTCGCCCAGTGCGCGATGCTCGCCGGTCTCCCGCAGGCACCGTCTGCCTATGACCCCATCTCACACCCGAAGGAAGGCGCCAAGCGCATGACCGTCGTCCTCGCCCTCATGGCCGAGCAGGGCATCATCACGCCGACACAGGCCGCCTCGGCTGCAGCAGAGCTGTGGCTGAAGTGAGAAGTGCTGGAAGGGGCACATCATTCATAGAGTACCCTAATACCCCCCTCATTATATAAAACAGTTTGTCCATCATTTATATAAAACTCCGCGGCGCTTCCTCATTTGATACGACGTACCTTCACTCCTCACTCCTGACTCCTCACTTGATTCGGAAGTTGACTTCCATGACAGTGATTTAGAAAGGGGCTGTGAAATAACGATCATCTCATTTTCGTTTTCAATCTGCCGCGGGGACTTGCAGCTCTCATAAGAGTGACCGGGAAATCTTATCCCAGCTGTCTTTCATGCCATAGTCACCCTATCCGCCCCTGCGGAGCACCTTCCCCTAGAGGGCAATGCTATTAAGTTAAGCGGCAGAACATTCTTGGCTCCCCACCGGGGGAGCTGCCCGGAGGGCTGAGGGGGCAGCACTACGGTATATTGGGCATTGTTCGATGGCCGCTGGCATGCCCCATCTCGCTGCGCTCGAAATGGCGTCTCACTGGATTTTATCGTCGCTTCGCTCCTAAAAATCCAGTTCGCTTGCACATATTGCCTTCGGCACTTCCCCCGAAGGGGGAAGCAAGTCATTACGGCGCTAACAATTTCCTTAACTTAACAGCATTACCCTAGAAGGGAAGGCTACGATACGAGAATACCATCTTCTAAAAAAAGGCGGCGAAGCCGCCACGAGAGCCCTGAGCCCTGAACCCTGAACCAAATGAAAGCAAAATAAAAAGGGGCTGTGAAGAAATGAGGATTCATTGAACCCGTTCCCCTACTTTCCTGCTATTTTCAAAAAATTCTCGATCATACTCCACCGATGCGAGCTTTCATGGCACGCGAAGGAAATCATATATTTCCCTTCCGTGAAAGCGATCCGGTGGAGTTTTTGCATGTCAGAGGGAGCCAGCATGGCCTCAGCTAGGTTTTTCGGGCAGAAGTACGCTCCGAGTCCCCGCAGGCAGAGCCGGAGCATCGTTGCCATATGCTCAGACTCCGCCGCCACGCGCGGAGCGAAGCTGGCTTCACGGAAAAGTTTCCTCGCCAGACGTCCGGCGATATCCCCCTCGCTGTTCAGAAGAAAATCACACTGCTCCAAAAAAACAGGCAGCTCCTTTTGCGGCGCAGAGAGAACGCGCGATTTCTCCTCCTCCGTTCCCGGCAGACGCTGATACAGATCGGCGGAAAGCAGCAGCACGATCTCCTCCTCCTGATAAGGATAGAGCGAGACGCCGGGCAGCTCCTCTTCCCACCGCGCCAGCGCCAGATCGATCTCCTCCCGCTCCAGCGCTTTCCAGATCATGGCATTCGCCATCTCACAAAGAACGATGCGCACGCGCGGATACCGACGGTGAAAGGCTTCGAGCAGGGGCGGCAGCAGGACCTCGCCGCGGGCAGGCGCGACACCGATGCGAAGCAGTCCACTCTCACTTCCCGACACATCCGAAAGCGCACGGCGAAATGCCAGTTCATTGCGCTGGAAAATACGCGCGTAGCGATAAAATACCTCGCCCCCATCCGTCAGCTCGAGCGGCACATGACGGATGAAGAGCTTCATCCCCACCTCTCTCTCCACCGCCGCGATATGCCCCGAAAGCGTCTGCTGCGTCACATGCAGCCGCTCCGCGGCCCGCGTAAAATTCCGCTCTTCGACGAGCGTCAGAAAATAGGTCATGGATTGAAAATTCATAAGAGGCCTCCGGGGGATAAATCGTGGAACTGCTTACGCATGAATTGCGTTTGAAGATTTCACTCAAATCAGGGACACGCTGAGCTTTCCGGTTTTCTCCTCTCGCCCCTCCATTTGGAAGGGGCAGGCAAGCCTCGCGGCCTCCTGCATCTGCGAGAAGTTCTGCATAGTATTACAGCCATTCCCCTGTAGTAAGTACATTAAATAACAGTTTTCGTTTTATAGTATAACACCGTATACTCATAGTATCAGTTATTTTTATTTGGCGGCTCGCAATGTTTCTATACGATGAGGCGCCGTACCTTCCCCTTTGAAGTTTGAAAGCAGGGATGAGTAGCTAGGGATTAGGAGTCTCAAGTGACTAGTGACTGGCATACCAGCTCATGGCATCGCCATGATTTATACTTCGCGGCGCTTCCCTATTTTTATGCGCCGCACCACCATTTCGCATTTCTCATTTCTAATTTCTCATTCAAGAGAGGTTTTCATTCCCAATCAAAGGACAGCGCGCCCCCGAGGCTAACCCTTTGAACCCAATGAACCTTCAGAACCCATCATTCCCAGTGACTAGTCACTAGTCACCAGTCACTAAAAAGGAGGTCCCATGAAACATATACTCGAAATCCTCGCCGGCCCCGCCAGCTTTGCACTCACTGCCTTTGCACTCACAGGCACCTTCACGCCTGCGCAATCCTTTGCAATCGGCACGGCCGTCTGGATGGCGCTATGGTGGATCCTCCGCCCCGTTTCCATTTACGTCACCGCCTTCATCCCCATTCTGGTGGATTCCTTCTTGGATCTGATCCCCGAAGGCCACGTGCTCAGCCAGTATTTCTCCGAGATCGCCGTCCTGCTCTTAGGCTCCGATCTCATCTGCCTTACATGGACGACCTCAGGACTTGATCGAAGGATCTCCGTCAAGACGCTCTGCTGCATCGGCACCTCGATGAAGAACCAGATCTTTGTCTGGTTCCTCGCCTCGACCCTGCTCTCCGTCTTCCTGCCGAATGTCGTCGTCACTGCCATCTTCTGCCCCATCGCCGTCGCCATGCTCCATTTCGTCGGCGAGAAGGACATCGTAAAGAGCCGCCTCGCCCTTCCGATCCTTCTTGCCATCGGCTGGGGAAGCGGCATCGGCGGCTTCGGCTCGCCGATCGGCTCATCCGCAAATCTCGTCGCTGTCTCCTACATCGAGCAGCTCACGGGGCACGAATTCATGTACTACGACTGGGTCATCCGCTTCCTCCCGCTGCTTGCGATCATTTTTCTCGTGAACCTCCTCTTCCTCTGGGCGATCCCCGTCCCCGTGAAAGAGATGAAGGGCACACGCAGCTACTTTCAGGATATGTACAAAGCCTTCGGCCCTCTGAAGAAAGGCGAATGGATCGGCCTCATCCTCTTCCTCTCCGCGACCATCCTTGCCTTCGCCCGCCCTGCCTTCGCCGCCCTGCTCCCCGGCTGGAAGCCTGCCTACATCTTCCTCACCCTTGGTCTGTTCATGTTCTTCCTGAAAGATGAGACAGGATGTCCGATGCTCACATGGAAATACGCTGAGTCGCACATCATGTGGGGCATGATCTGCCTCTTTGCCTCCGGCCTCGCCTTGGGCCGCCTCGTCATCGAAACCGGCGCGATCGAGCAGCTCGCTTCCCTCATCGCTGCCATGCATCTCTCGAGCCCCCTCTCCATCATGGCGATCTCCTGCGGCTTTGCCACCTTCCTCTCCGAACTCTCCAGCAATACCGCAGCCGCCTCCATCTCCATCCCCGTCGTCACCGGCCTTACAAAAGCCCTGGGCGTGAATCCCATCCCCTACATCTTAGGTACCATCGTCGCCGCCAACTGCGCCTACGTCCTCCCGCTCTCCACCCGCGCCATCCCCATCGGCCACGGGCTCGATGCCGCGCAGCAGATCAAGTATGGCATCCTCCTCACCCTGATCACACTCGCCACCACCATCACCACCTGCACCCTCTTCCTGATGTACTCACCGCTCTTTAGTGAGTTGTGAAATAAAGGTAGCTAGTGACTGGGGACTGGGGACTGGGGATTAGACGTTAGACAACAGATATCAGACATCAGACTTCTGACTTCTGACCTCTGCCGCCAGTCACCAGTCACTAGTCACCATACATGCAAAAACGCTCCCGTCGAATGTTCGACGAGAGCATTTTTACGTACCTACTTAGTACAGCACATGCGCGATGATGAAGCCGGCGATGCAGGCTGTCACGACACCAGTCAGCCCCGGCAGCATAAAGCTGTGGTTCAGGACAAACTTCCCGATCCTTGTCGTACCGGAACGGTCAAAACCGATGCACGCCAGATCCGACGGATAGGTCGGCAGGAAGAAGTAACCATAGCAGGCAGGGATGAAAGACAGCACCATGATCGGATCCATGCCCAGATTCAGCGCCATCGGCATGACGATCGCGACCGCCGCCCCCTGCGAATTGACCAGCTTCGAAGTGAAGAAGAGAACGACTGCATACGCCCACGGATACGCCGTGACGACAGAGCCCAGGAACGTTTTCAGGATTGCCATGTGGTTGGCGAAGTAAGTATCCGCCATCCATGCTACACCGTAGACGGAAACCAGTGCGACAACGCCCGCACGGAAGACCTGGCTGTTTCCGACTTCCTTCGCCTTCGTCTTGCAGACGAAGAGAATGATCGCAGAGATCAGGAGCATGATGATCTGGATGACCGTCGTCATAGAAATCGCCTTCATCTTGCCCTTCGCATCAGCAAAGTGCGGCAGAAGATCCGGGAAATTGCCCAGGATCGCGATGAGGATGATCCCCACGAGGAAAATGATGGTCGCATGATAATAAGAGGACGGCAGTTCCTTGCCCTGCAGCGATTCATTTTCGCCAAAGACATAGGACTTCTGTTCCGGATCCTTGATCATTTCCTGGAACGCGGGATCATTCTCGAGATCCTTGCCTCTCTTATAGCTGACAAGAGCCGCGCAGATGACACCGATCAAAGTCGCCGGAATGGACACCGCAAGGATCTGCAGCAGGTTGAAGGTATGCCCTGCCGCCGCCATGAAGCCTACGATGGAGACGACAGCGACCGATACAGGAGATGCCGAGATACCCATCTGGGATGCGATGGACGATACCGCCATCGGACGTTCCGGGCGGATATTCTGCTTGATAGAAATATCATAAATGATCGGGAACATGGTATACACGACATGGCCCGTGCCGCAGAGAACGGTCAGGAACCAGGTCGTCACCGGAGCCAGAACCGTGATGTGCTTCGGATTGTTGCGTAGGAATTTTTCCGCATACTTCAGCATGACCGTCAGCCCGCCGGACGTCTGCAGGAAGCCTGCGCAGGTGACGACCGCCAGAATGGTCAGCATGACGCCGATCGGCGGCGTGCCCGGCTTGTAGTGGAAAACAAACGTGTACAGCGTAAGACCGATGCCGCTGATGACCGCAAGCCCGATCCCCCCGTGCTTAATTCCCAGGAAGAGACACCCGAGAAGGATAATAAACCCCAATAGCATTTCCATAAATCATTTCCTCCATTTTATTGTATGCTTATTTTGGATGATTCGATGATTTATAGTATACACCATGCATTGAGTCTATCAAAATACAGGTTATGCATGGAAGATTAAGATTGCTATGCATTTATGGTATTCAAGCAGCAAAAAGAGAGATTGGAATGGACATCCCTCTTTTTTCAGAGCCTCCCTATTTCATGAATGACGGCCCCCTCCTGATGCCTTCATTTCTAAGAGAGTCCTTTCGGAAACAATGACTTTTCTCTTTGCAATGGAAAAATAGAATCCATTGGCGCAAAAGCACGATCTTCAATTTCTCATTTTCTTCAAAAGATGTATAATATAGTCATAGACTTCTAAGGAAACACTGATTCAAAAAGGAGGTATCCCCATGGATTACAAAATGATTCACTACACGGTAGAGAAATCCATCGCGACCATCACGCTGGACTACGCACCGACGCTGAATGCGCTCGACATGAACATGTCGCTCGAGGTGGAAAGCGCGCTGCATGAAGCAGAAGCAGATGAGGCGATCAAGGTCGTCGTACTCGCGGGCGCGGGGCGCGCATTCAGCGGGGGCGGCGATATCCGCTTCATGAAGGCGCACTGCGACGAGCCGGATTTTGCGAAGAAGTCCATGGGACCTCTGGCGGGCAAGCTGTCGGAGATCGTGCTGTACATGAAAAAGATGTCGAAGATCGTGATCTGCGCGGTCGCCGGTGCGTGCGCGGGCGGGGCGGCGAATCTGGCCTTTGCCTGTGACTTCATCTATGCCGCAGACAATGCAAAGTTCCTGCAGGCCTTTGTCGGCATCGGTCTCTGTCCGGATACGGGCGGCGTGTACACGCTGCCGCGCATGATCGGTACACACCGCGCCTTCGACATGTTCGTCACGGGCCGCATCGTAGCGGCCAAGGAAGCGTATGACATCGGCCTCGTGAAAGCAGTCACGACGAAGGAGGAGCTCCTCCCGACGGTCTATGCCTTCGCAGAAAAGCTGACGAAGGGTCCGACGCTCGCTTATAGAAATATGAAGAAATTGATGTTCGAAAGCATGTACAAGGGCTTTGAGGAATACATGAAGGCAGAGTCTGTGTATCTCGGTGAGTGCTCGTCTTCGGAAGATTTCAAGGAAGGCATCACGGCGTTCCTCGAAAAGCGGCCTGCGGAGTTTAAGGGGAAATAGGAAAGGGTTCAGGGGCAGCTCGTGGGGCGGCTCGTCCACTAATTGTGGATGAAAACTTTGCTCGCCAGTTAGGAGTTAGGAGTTAGGAATTAGGAGTGCTGGTGCGGCGCATAAAAATATGGAAGCACCGCAGAGTATAGATAGTGGCGATGCCCGAAAGTGGCATTTAGTCACCAGTCACTAGTCACTCGGGGCTCTCGTGGCAGCTTCGCCGCAAATATAATATTCTTTCACTTCCCCCCTTCTTTCTCTGGGAGGAGATGCCCGAAGGGCGGAGGTTGACCTCGTGATATTTTGAGTAGGGCTGAAATAACGTATCGTCATCCCGAGCGTAGCCGAGGGATCTCTACTGCACTGCGTAAATCAGCAGGTATGCGCTATTCCATAAATGCCGTCTTGGTGCTGCGTTTTTCTGCGGTCTTGTACTTGCTGCTTACCGGGGTGCAAGCAAGATCCCTCCACTTCGGCCCTTATGACGATACGAGAGACAGCCTATTTCCAAAAGCGGCGCCAACACCACAATCCTGAACCTTGAACCCTTGAACCCTTAAACCCTTAAACCCATCAAAAAAACGTTGTACCCATGCCATGAGTACAACGTTTTTTCTATGCTTACAGTCCCCTCATGATCGTTCCCCCGCCGATGAGGCGGTCATCGTCGTAGAAGACGACGGACTGGCCGCTGGTGATAGCGCGCTGGGGCTCTTTGAATTTCACGACAGCGCGGCCGTTTCTTTCAAGCGTCACGGTGCAGTCGTGGACGCGGATGCCGTAGCGGATCTTGGCATGGCAGGAAAATTCCTCTCCGGGCGCTTCGTCATCGGTGAAGTGAAGCTCGCCGGCAAGGAGACGGGTGCGGAAGAGTTCGTCATTCGTGCCGACGATGACCTGCGATTTCTCAGGCTTTAAGGAGACGACATAGAGCGGAGTCCTCGCTGCGATGCCGAGCCCTTTTCGCTGTCCGATGGTGTAGTAAGGGATGCCGTGGTGGCGTCCGAGGACGCGGCCTTTGGTATCTACGATGTCACCTTCACGAAAGGCTTCCGGCGCGTGGTTCTTGAGAAATTCGACGTAGGATGTCTCACTGGTCAAAAAGCAGATGTCCTGAGACTCGGCTTTGTTGTAGGTGGGGAGTCCTTTTTCTTTGGAGATCCGGCGGGTGTCTTTCTTGAAGGTGCGGCCGAGCGGGAAAATGATATGCGCGAGCTGGTCCTGCGTGAGGTGGTACATCATGTACGACTGGTCTTTGCCCATGTCGATGCCTTTATGGACTTCATATTTCTGCCGCTCTGGGTTGAAGAGGATCCTCGCATAGTGGCCGGTCGCAAAGTACGGTGCGTCGAAGTGTTTCCTGACTTCGTCATAGAAAAGGCCGAATTTCACTTTGAAATCGCACATCATACAGGGATTCGGCGTCATGCCTTTGGCGTAGGCATCGATGAAATACCGGAGGACGTATTTCTGGTAAGCCTCTCTGACGTCTATGACCTCAAAGGGGATGCCGATGAAATCAGCCATGGCTCTCGCGCCTTCGATCTCCTTCTCCTGCCCATCGAACTGGTGCATGGTCGCTCCACAGACTTCGTAGCCCGCTTCCAGAAGGAGCTTTGCGGTGAGTGTGCTGTCGACGCCGCCGGACATGGCGACGACGACTTTTTTCTTTTCTGTCATAAAAATATGTATCCTTTCTGCGGGAAGAGCAGCGGCTGCCAGAGGTGGAAAGAGTATCCATTCCTTCCTGGTTCCTGCCATTCCCAAACCATCATTCCGGGGTATCCCCAGAAAATCTCATCGGAGTGAAAGTCCGAAGGATTGTTTTATTATAGCAGAAATGAAGGGAAAAGAGAGGAGGAAAACATGGATCCTGCGCACGGAGCAACGCTTTTCCCCGCCCCCTTCCCGAGTAATGCTATTAAGTTAAGGAAATCGTTAACTACGTAACGTCTTGCTTCCCCCTTCGGGGGAAGTGCCGAAGGCAATAGGGGCATGCTAGCGGTATAGCGTGCTATGTTGAATAGTCCGATGCTATCGATATTTCAACACTTTCATGCAATACCGCTGCGCAGCCCCCTCTCCCCTTCGGGGAGCTCCCCCGATGGGAAGCCAAGAACGTTCTGCCGCTTAACTTAATAGCATTACCTTTCCAAGGAGAGACTCCGAGAACCGCGCGGCTGCAAGGGCATGTATCCTTCCCGTTTCTATGTTCAGCGAAAGAGCAGGAACGCCAGTGCGAGCACTATGACCACCACGGTCCCCCAGCGGCGATCCCCTTTTTCCATCTCCACGTGAGGGATCCTCGATATGTGGCGCGGTATTTCCAGTCTGTCCTTTCTTTCTGTCTCCTCTTTCCTGCCAAGGAGCTTCTCTCCGCGGGAAAGACGCGCCTGATCTTCCCTGATTTCCTTTGCAAAGACAGGCGCGAAGACAAAGAGGTCTTCCATGAGAGCCAGCCATTGCTCGCCCGTCTCCCGTCCAAGGCGCTCCGACAGATCGATCGCGCGATTCCGTATGCGGGAAAAAACAGGGCGGAGTACCCAGCAGCCGCTCATCACATAGAGCGGCATTGACAGGGACAGGTAGCGGCGACTCTTCTCTGCAAGGAGCGAGAGCCCCTGCTGCGGATGTTTGGAACTGATCATGAGCGCGTAGGCGATATCATTCTCCAGCTGCGCGCGTTCCTTTGCCACATCTCTTTCATAGGCGGAAAGAAGCTGGGTGTAGAGCATTCCTCGCCGTCCCTGCTTCGCCAGAGCGATGAGCACTCCTCTCCTCTCTTCTTCAGCCAGAAGGCGGGAAGCAGCGATAGCACCGCTTCCGATTTCCAGAATCAGCTCCTGCTGGTATCCTTCGATCACCCAAGGCTCTTCGATGACAGGAAATCCGGCGACATGCCGATCCCGCTGGATGTCCTCCAGCGCCTCCTGCGGAGACAGCGCGAGGAAATCTTCTTCTGCCGCAAGCAGCGCCTCCAGCGTGAGTGTACCTTCAGGAAGCGCATTCAAGAAACGGAGCAGGCGAAGCCGCGGGGAAAGAGGGCTGTCGCTTTCCCCGCTCTGTGTGAGAAGAAAGGCCTCCTTGCGGGGAAGCCCCGACGGCCAGAAATATTCTGCTTCGCTGCGATGCTCCATCTGGAGAAGCCAGTGCGCCGCCTTGCTATAGGGCGCGCCTTCCGCCTCCAAGGGAAGCGCCATGCGCTTGTGAGAGAGCGCGGCATCGATCGCCGCCGCCCCGTCCGTGCTGTGGACAGAGAGCAGGTAGAAGGGATTTTCTTTGAAAAGCACGAGTAAATACTCCTTAAAAACATGGGAATTAGGGATTAGGGGGCAAAGTGACTAGTGACTGGTGACTAGGGATTAGTAGCTAGGGATGAGGAGTCTCAAGTGACTGGTGACTGGAATGCCCGCTCATGGCATCGCCACTATTTATACTTCGCGGCGCATTTCGTCATCCTGAGCGGAGTGAAATGTCGGATGTTCGATCATGTAAAGGCGGAGCAGTGAGAACTGCGTCGAAGGATCTGGCGCCGCACCACCATTCCTAATTCCTCATTCCTAATTCGGACAGGACTTTCATTCGTAATCACGGAGCGATACGCCCACGGGCTAACCCTGAACCCCTTTCCCCTCATTATACACTTCTTCATAAAAAGCAAGCCACATTTTCTTGATAGTCCCTCATAGAAAGGATTTATACTGCTTCTCATAAATTTCTCATACAGCAGCAAATCCGCTGTTTTCTCACTTTTTGGCGGTTTCTCTCACTTTCTTGCCAAAGAGAGCTCTGCTTCGAAAATATTTTCCCTATTCCCTTTTCTCCCGATTTGTTGTATTATAGTTCCAGCACAAGATATTGTGCTTATATTTTTGTTAATTTCATACATTTTGTATTTACTATAAAGCCGATAAAATCTAAGAAAATCGTCGGATTACCAGCGGGAGAGTGCATCAGCTATGGAAAATCGAGAAGAAATGACGGGAATCACAGTCAAAACAAACGTAATCAAGAGAAATGGACAGGAAGTTGCTTTTGATATTTCCAAGATCGTGAATGCCATCCGCAAAGCCAATAAGGAAGTCGAAGGCATCCATCAGATGAGCGGCTTCCAGATCCAGGCCGTCGCTGACAACATCGCCAAGAAGATCTCGGCGTATTCGCATGCCTGCAATGTGGAAGACATTCAGGACATGGTCGAGACGGGCATCATGGAAATGCGCGGCTACGAAGTGGCGCAGAAGTACGTCCGTTACCGCTACAAACGCGAGATTTCCAGAAAAAGCAACACCACCGATGACGGGATCCTCTCCCTCATCGACCTCAATAATGAAGAAGTGAAGCAGGAAAATTCGAATAAGAACCCTGTCATCAATTCCACGCAGCGTGACTACATGGCCGGCGAGGTATCGAAGGACCTCACCCGCCGCCTGCTGCTCCCGGAAGAAATCGTGAAAGCGCACGAGCAGGGCATCATCCATTTCCACGATGCCGACTATTTCGCCCAGCGCGAGCACAACTGCGACCTCATCAATCTGGAAGACATGCTGCAGAATGGCACCGTCATCAGCCAGACCATGATCGAAAAGCCGCACTCCTTCTTCACCGCGTGCAATGTCACGACACAGATCGTCGCGCAGGTCGCTTCGAACCAGTACGGTGGGCAGTCCTTCACCCTCGCGCACCTCGCTCCCTTCGTAGACATCAGCCGCCAGAAGATCAGAAAAGAAGTCTTCGCAGAACGCAAGGAAACCGGCGAAGTGATGGATGAAGACATCATTTCCAAGATCGTGGAACGCCGCCTGAAGGAAGAGATCAAGTCCGGCATCCAGACCATCCAGTACCAGCTCATCACTCTCATGACCTGCAACGGACAGGCGCCTTTCGTCACCATGTTCATGTACCTTGACGAAGTGCCGGACGGCCAGACGAGAAAAGACCTCGCCCTCATCATCGAAGAAGTCCTCCGCCAGCGCATGCAGGGCGTCAAGAACGAAAAGGGCGTATGGATCACCCCCGCCTTCCCGAAGCTCATCTACGTCCTCGATGAAGACAATATCCATGAGGATACCCCTTACTACTACCTCACCAAGCTCGCTGCGGAATGTACCGCCAAGCGCATGGTGCCAGACTATATTTCCGCCAAGATCATGCGGCAGATGAAAAATGGCGATGTCTACCCATGCATGGGCTGCCGCAGCTTCCTCACCCCGGATACCGAAGGCCTTGGCAAGGATGGCAAGCACAAGTACTACGGCCGCTTCAATCAGGGTGTCGTCACCATCAATCTCGTCGACGTCGCCTGCTCCTCCGGCGGCGACATGGACCGCTTCTGGAAGATCCTGGAAGACCGCCTCGAGCTCTGCCATCGCGCTCTCCGCTGCCGCCACGAGAGGCTCCTTGGCACCGTCTCTGACGTCGCACCGATCCTTTGGCAGTACGGCGCACTCGCGCGCCTCAAGAAAGGCGAGACCATCGACAAGCTCCTCTTCAATAACTACAGCACCATTTCCCTCGGCTATGCCGGCCTCTATGAAATGTGCGTCCGCATGCTCGGTGTCTCTCACACCACGGAAGAGGGACGGAAATTTTCCATGTCCGTCATGCAGAAGCTGAATGACAAATGCAGCGAATGGAGAGCGAAGGAAAACATCTCCTACTCCGTCTACGGCACCCCGATGGAATCCACCACCTACAAATTCGCCAAATGCCTCCAGAAGCGCTTCGGCCTCATCAAAGGCGTCACGGATAAGAACTACATCACCAACAGCTACCACGTCCACGTCGCCGAGAAGATCGATGCCTTCCACAAGCTGAAATTTGAATCCGATTTCCAGAAGCTCTCCCCGGGCGGCGCGATCTCCTACATCGAAGTTCCGAACATGCAGACGAATATCCCTGCCGTTCTCACCGTCATGAAGTACATCTATGAAAATATCATGTACGCAGAGCTGAATACCAAGAGCGACTACTGCATGATCTGCGGCTATGATGGAGAGATCAAGATCGTCGAAGACGAAAACGGCAAGCTCGTCTGGGAATGCCCGAACTGCGGCAATCGCGACCAGCACAAAATGAGCGTCGCCAGAAGAACCTGCGGCTACATCGGCACCCAGTTCTGGAATCAGGGCCGTACCCAAGAAATCAAAGACCGCGTACTGCATCTGTAATCCCACCGCAGCCCCATAAGCAAAGACGGCTCCCGCCGTCTTTTTGCGTGTCAGGGGACGAGGGGCTGGGAATTATACGTTAGACGTTAGACATCAGACATCAGACCTTCGGGCATCGCCCCATATATATTCGCGGCGAAGCCACCACCACACCCCTGAACCTTGAAGTTTGAAAGCAGGTATAAGTGTCTAGGGATTAGGAGTCTCAAGTGACTGGTGACTAGTGACTGGCATGCCAGCTCATGGCATCGCCTCATATATACTTCGCGGCGCTTCTATATTTTTATGCGCCGCACCACCATTTCGCATTTCTCATTTCTAATTTCTCATTCAATCGAGGCTTTCATCCCCAATCAAGGGGGCGGCACATCCACGAGGCTAACCCTGAACCCCGAACCCTGAACCCCTGAACCCATTTTATCCACAAGGAACATCTCACTATCATGAATTACTCCAACATCAAAGAATACGACATCGCGAACGGCCCCGGCATCCGATACACACTCTTTGTCTCCGGCTGCACGCACCACTGCAAGGGCTGCTTCAATCCTGAGACATGGGACTTCGCCTACGGCAAACCCTTCACCAAAGAGATCGAAGACCATATCCTAGACGAGGTCGGACACGAATACTACGAAGGCCTCACCCTTTTGGGCGGCGAACCCATGGAGCCCTCCAATCAGAAAGGCCTCCTCTCCCTCGTCACGCGCTTCAAGGAGCGCTACCCGCAGAAAACCATCTGGTGCTTCTCCGGCTACCTCTTCGACCGTGATCTTCTCGGCCACTTTGCCAAAGTCATGCCGGAAACGATGGAGCTCTTGAAGCGCATCGACGTCCTCGTCGATGGGGAATTCATGCTCGACAAGAAAGACGTCACCCTCCTCTTCAAAGGCTCTTCGAACCAGCGCACCATCGACGTACAGAAAAGCCTCGCCGCCGGAAAAATCATCGGCTGGGATCCCAGAGATACCAGCATGTCACCGAATTCGAAGATCTAGATCGCCGGTGACTAGTGACTAGTGACTAAAATGCTACCTTCGGGCATCGCCTCATATATACTCGCGGCGAAGCCGTGGCCTTCATTCCTCATTCCTATTTTTCCCTGAACCCTGAATCTTGAAAGCAAGGATTGGGTTTACGGAACTCCTCCTCGCTGAGTAGCCCCTTAGAGAAGGGCCTACACAACCGTCCGGGACTACCGCATTGTTATATAAAATGTGGCGAAGCCGCCACCTTCATTCCTCATTCCCCATTCATACGAGGCTTTCATCCCAATCAAGGGGCGGTACGCCCCGGTACGAAGTTTGAAAGCAGGGATGATTAGTAGCTAGGGATTAGTGGCTAGGGATTAGGAGCCTCGAGTGACTAGTGACTTGTGACTAGTCACTGAAATGCCACCTTCGGGCATCGCCACCCTCTATACTCCGCGGCGCTTCCATATTTTTATGCGCCGCGCCTCCCCCGTTGAACACGCTGAACCTCTTTAGCATGTAATCAAAGAACGGCGCGCCCCATAGGCTAACCCTGAACCCTGAACCATAAACCATAAAACCCCGCCATCCTTTCGGATAGCGGGGTTTTCATAGATTTTTCTTAGTCCAGAGCCGGTGCTTCGCCGTTGTCATCCGGATCCTTTTTCTTGAAAATGGTACGGTAGCCTTCTACCGCCAGTTCCAGAGCAAGGACGATGAGGAAGGAGCCGATGATGGCCTGGGCATACGGGCCCCAGTCAGCGCCGCCCTTCATGATGATGAGGACCTGATTTCTTACGATCAGAGCCAGCGAGCAAAGGGTGACGACCATCATGAAAGACATCGGGAAGAGGAACATCTTATTGTTCTTGCCTGCATTGCCGAGCCATGCTGCGACAGCAAGGAGGCCGATGCCAGCCAGCAGCTGGTTTGCTGCACCAAAGAGCCCCCAGATCTTCATGAAGCCGTTCATACCGAGCATGACGCCGAGGAATACTGTGAGGACGGTCGCAAAGTATGGATTGACCATCATTTTCTTGAAGCCGCTCTTGATATCTTTCGGCGTTTCACCCGGTTCGAGCCAGAATTCCTGGAACATGAAACGAGCGAGACGTGTCGCGGTATCCAAAGAGGTCAAGCAGAATGCGGAGTACGTCAGGACGAGCAGGGTGTACATGGAGGTTTCCATGTTTTCAAGCCCCGGGATCGCGCCGATCATCGCAGCGATGCCGCCGGCGAAAATATCGGTCGCGCCTTTCACATGGCCAGTTTCTCTCGCATAAGCGATCGCGCAGAGGGTGATGATCGCGAGTACGCATTCCAGCAGCATGCCGCCGTAAGCGATCGGCTTTGCATCCGATTCTTTATCCAGCTGCTTAGACGTCGTACCGGAAGATACGAGAGAGTGGAAACCGGAGATCGCGCCGCAGGCTACGGTCGTGAAGAGGATCGGGAACATGTACTGTACGCCATTGCCATTGTCTACCGCAAAACCGGTGTACGCCGGGAAAAGATCCGGCTTGATATCCGGATGCGCGCCTACGATGCCTACGACAGCGACAGCCAGCATCGCATAGAGCAGGAAGGAAGACAGGTAGTCACGCGGCTGGAGCAGGATCCAGACCGGAGTGACGGATGCGATGGTGATGTAGAGCCCGATGAGCCACATCCATGTGGTGGTGGAGAAATACAGCGGATGCCAGTTCATGCCGACCGCCATGCAGGCTACGATCGCGGTGACGCCCAGAATGGTGGAGGTCACCATGGAGGTGTGACGGCGATACACAGCAAATCCGAATACGATAGCGACAAGGATGAAGAGGAGGGATACCATGGCGACCGAAGCCTGGGTCGCGCTCTTGGCTTCATTTAAGACGCCGTTTTCATAGGTCGCCCCGAAGGTGGACGCTACGATCGCAGCGAAAGCCGCTACGACGAGGATCAGCGTCAGATACGAGAAAATAATGAAGAGCTGCTTCGCTCTCTTGGACATATTCGCAGAAATGATCTCCCCGATGGACTGCCCCTTATGACGGACAGACGCGAAGAGCGCCCCGAAGTCATGGACACCGCCGAAGAAGATACCGCCGATCAGCACCCACAGGGTGACCGGCAGCCAGCCGAACATAGCGGCCCCGATCGGTCCGGTGATCGGGCCTGCGCCAGCGATGGAAGAGAAATGATGCCCCATCAGAACCGGTGCCTTTGCCGGCACATAGTCGATGCCATCATTCATGGTATGCGCCGGTGTCGGGATATCCCCCTCACCTACGCCCCATTGCTTGACCAGCCAGCGCCCATAAAATACATAACCACAAAACAAAATCACTAAACAGACAGCCAATAATACCAGTGTATTCATAATCATTCTCCTTTCTCCTTGACTCCTTTGTCTGCTTCTCTATGAGATACGAAAAGATTCCATCAATCAATATAAGCCGCTAGGGACTAGGGACTAGGGATTAGGGATTGGAGTGACTGGTAACTGAAATGCCACCCTCGGGCATCGCCCTATGTATACTCTGCAGCGCTTCCGATTTTTATGCGCCGCTCCCCCGCCCCACGGGCTAACCCTGAACCTGCCGTTCACGCTTCCATCCGCACCGGTTCTTCGAAGAGCTTCCTCAGCCCCTTTTCCATGCAGCGTCCTGCCTTATTGAAATAGAACCGATCGTCACGAAGTGCCAGACATCCCGCATGGTACTCCATCCATCCGTGAAAGGAGAAACGGAAGGTCTTGTAATACTTGCACTTTTCCAAAGCGATCCTGGCTTCCTCATCGACGGTATCGCATATAAAGACCGGTGAAATATATGTATACATATGCCCCGATCCGATGTGCGCCATATCCATCCCCGCCTGATACGCGTAGTCCCTGCAGGCATCAAAGACTTTTTTAGATAGATGAGGAACGGAAAAGACGAAGACGAACTCTTCCTGATGCGTCGACCATAGCTCATTCGAGTGGAGAATGAAATATCGCTCTGCCCTTTCGTAATATTCACATACCGCAGAAAGAGACGCTCCTTCAGGCAGGAAGGGGGCCGTCAGATCTTTCGCCTCCTGGATTCCTTTGCCCGGCGCTTCTCCCACACCGTCAAAACGCGTGATCGTATAATACCTGCGGTACGCCGCGAGCAGACGCTCCACCGCATCCTTCCTGGCCCTCATTGGCCTCCCCCCCCTCTGAATTTTTCATAACAAAATCTTCTAGAATCATAACAAATTCGAAATTGAGTTTCTCTCATTATACATTGCTTTTCTCGAATAATATAATAAAAGATACTTATAACAGGCATGAAGAATTATTGTATATCAAAAAAGACGTATATCTCTTACATGTGTACTCTATTTTACTAAAAGGGTAAAATATTAGAGGTTCCGGGTTCAGGTTGATGGGTTCAAGATTGTGGTGCGACGCATTTCGTCATCCTGAGCGGAGAAAAACATCGTATGTTAAAAAATGGCTTATCTGAAAATATGAGAACTGAGTCGAAGGATCTAAGCGCCGCAGAATTTTGATGACGCTTCGCGTCGTCGTCATCTCGAGCGTAGCTGAGAGATCTCTACTGCAGTACGTGAGTCAGCATGTATGCGCCATTTCATCAACGACGTTTTTGTTCTGCGTCTTTCTGCTATCTCGTACTGACTTCTTACCGGTGTGCAAGAAAGATCGAGGACTTCGCTCGGGCTGACGATACATGAGAAGCGGTACTAATCTCAAAACCAATTCCCAATCCCTGCTTTCAAACTTCAGGTTGCCGGGTTCAAGGTTGTGGCGCGGCGCATTTCGTCATCCGCGCGAAGAAAAGCGTTGTATGTTAGAAAATGGCTAATATAGGATATGAGAACTGAGTCGAAGGATCTAAGCGCTGCAGAGTATAGATGGTGGCGATTCCATGAGCTGCCATTTCAGTCACCAGTCACTCCTAATCCCTAATCCCCAGCCACTCATCCCTGCTTTCAAACTTCAAGGTTAGCCCGTTGAACGACTTTTCCTCACATGCTATAATGAGTACATCAAGCATATACATTTCTATCGATATAGTCATATACAAGGAGGATCCCAATGATCACTGAAATCCATACAGAAGAAGCATTCCAGAAAGAAATCGCCACCCGAAAAGGCCTCTCCCTCATCGACTTCTGGGCCACTTGGTGCGGGCCCTGCCGTATGATGGCTCCCGTCATGGAGGCTGCGGATGCAGAGCTGGGCTCTGCCATCCACTTCACCAAGGTCGATGTAGACGAGCTCCCGGATATCGCCGCTGCCTTCGACATCATGTCGATCCCGACCATCGTCATCCTGGAGAATGGAGAGGAGATCACCCGTCTCACCGGTGCCATGTCTGCGGAAGAATTCATCAGCCAGCTGAAAAGCATCGCGGGATAAGTAAGATAAGTAAAAGAGACTGCCAAGCATGTGCCTGCATGCTTGGCAGTCTCTTTTTTATTGCGATAAAAGACCAATAAAAAGCCCGATCGATGGGGAAAATCGATCGGGCTTTTATAGGAGAGAGGGTATTGTTATCAAGAAATTGAATAAGTATATGTGGTAATGCGCCACCTCCTTTATCATAAGGGTATGGTATGACAGGGATCCAAGGGGGAATGGGACCCCTGCCAAATGGAATCTGTTTCCTAAGTTGACTTCCGGTCAACTTATGTATGTATTATACCATGAAAACGATGGATTGCAAGGGGCTTCTTCATTATATTTTCATAAATTACTAAGCGTATTTTTTTATAAATTCTTAACATTTTTGACTTCAAGTCAAAAGAATATTCCAGTGGATAGCCCGCGATACCGCTCATGTCAGAGAAACGGCGATTCAATCGAAGCGTCAGATTTCATATGGATTTTCATGCATAGTTTCATCATCATTTCCTCTTGCCATCCGTGGTATAATAAATTCTAACATTTCACTTTTGCTGAAAGGAGAAACACATGATCATCACCATCGCACGCGAGAGCGGCAGCGGCGGCTACACCGTTGGCAAGCTCCTCTCCAACTACTATCACATCCCCGTCCACGACCAGGACAGTCTCGCCCGTCTTGCCAAAGAAAAAGGCATGTACGATGAGATGCCGGATTTCTTCCATGAATCCCCTGTAAACTCTATCGTCTACGCACTCTCCATGGATTTCAGAAACAAAAAATTCACAGAACCGGAGCGCGATCGCTTGGAGCACCTGCTGCCGGAAAAGGACTTCATCCTCGTCGGCCGCTGCGGAAATTACATTTTCAGAAATCATGCGGACTGCGTCTCCGTTTTCATTCACGGTGACATCGACCACCGCATCCGCTACAAAGCCGATATGCTCGGCATCAGCCTCAAAGAGGCGAAGGAAATCATCCATACCAATGATGAGAACCGCCTCGCCTATCACCGCTACTACACCGGCGAAACATGGGGCGCTGCCAAAAACTACGACCTCTCCATCAATACCTCCCGCGTCGGCCACGCTTTCGCTGCTGAAATGATCGAAAAATATGTGGAGAAATTGGGATTTCATACATAGTGCCTAGGGATTAGGGATTAGGAGTGACTAGTGGCTGGTGACTAGTGACTGAGAGACGTCAGCCCCTTATATCGTCATTTCGAGCGAAGCGAGAAATCTTTGTCATTCGCGGTCAGACGGTCAATGTTTGGAACTCCCAAACAGGAAACCTGCTCCCCGCAGACTTTCGGGCATCGCCCTATTCATACTTCGCGGCGCTTCTATATTTTTATGCGCCATACCACTATTTCTCATTTCTAATTCGAGCAAAGCTTTCATCCACAATCAAGGGACAGCACTCCCTACAGGCTAGGAATTAGGGATTAGTGGCTAGAGATTAGGAGTCTCGAGTGACTGGTGACTTGAATGCCACTTTCGGGCATCGCCCCATGTATATTTGCGGCGAAGCCGCCACCTTCATTCCTAATTCTTCATTCCTAATTCCTCATTCGGGTCGAGCTTTCATCCGCAATCACGCCCGCCTCCCAATAATAACAATAACGAAAGGACCTTCTATGTCTTACTTATTTCAATTCGGAATGATTTTAGCCATTTCCTTTGTGGGAGAACTTCTCCATGCGCTGCTGCCGCTTCCTGTACCGGCCAGCATTTACGGGATACTGATCCTGTTTGCCCTCTTATACTTCAAGGTCATCCGTATCCCGCAGATCCGGCAGGCCTCCATGTTCCTCATCGAGATCATGCCCATCCTCTTCCTTCCGGCCGCCGTCGGCCTCATGGACTCGTGGCACCTGATCTCCTCTACCCTTCTGCAGTACATCGTGATCACCATCCTTGCCATGGTCATCGTCATGGCAGCCGGCGGCCTTTTCACGCAGTTTATCATGAAGAAGGTCACAAGGAAGGAGACCTGCCATGAATGATTTCCTGACACACTCCGCCTACCTCTCGGTCTTCATCAGCCTCATCGCCTTTTATCTCGGCTCGAAGCTCTTTTTGAAATTTCATTTTCCCTTGTTCAATCCACTTCTGACCGCGGTCCTGCTGGTCATCGGCTTCCTCAAGGTGACCGGCATGGATTACAAGGACTATAACGAAGGCGCCTCCTACATCAATTACCTGCTGACGCCCTCCACCATCTGTCTCGCCGTGCCGCTCTATGAGCAGATCAAGCTTTTGAAGAAAAACTATAAGGCCATCTTCCTCGGTATCCTTTCCGGCGTCTTGACAGGGCTTTTTGCCGTCTACGTCCTCTGTCTGGCCTTCGGCTTTGACCACGCTTCCTACGTGACGCTGCTTCCGAAGTCCATCACCACGGCCATCGGCATGGGACTTTCCGAAGAGCTCGGCGGCTATGTCTCCATCACCGTCGCTGCCATCATTGCGACCGGAATCCTCGGAAATATCATCGGCGAATACGTCTGCCGTCTCTTCCATATCACCGATCCCATCGCCCGCGGCATCGCTCTTGGCACGGCAGCTCACGCGATGGGTACAGCGAAAGCCATGGAGCTTGGTCCTATCGAGGGTGCCATGTCTTCTCTCTCCATCGTAGTCGCTGGCGTCTTCACTGTCGTCTTCGCCTCCTTCTTTGCCGTGCTGATTTAGTGACTGGTGACTAGGGATTAGGGATTAGACGTTACTGCGGTCGATCTCTCCCCGCTCTGAAAAAAGGAGTCTGTCAAAAAGCTGACAGACTCTTTTTTCATGTCCACGATTTTTCCAAAAGAAAATCGCGTATATTTCTATGCCGGATGCCATTGCGACCACGATCAAATTCATCCAAAGAAACTACATATTTGGGATAGTTATCCCGGATTTCTTCCAACACGCCGAACTCACGTTCCATCGTCTGCTCACTTGCCAAAAGATATGTCACCTGCACATAGAGTTTTTCTTTTCCGCGCGCAGCGATGAAGTCGATTTCCTTATCACCATACTTACCGACAGTCACTGCAGAACCGCGGCGCAGCATTTCCAGACAGACGATATTTTCGAGTACCTGGTCGATGTCTTGCTGATTTCGTCCATACACCGCCTGTCGGATTCCATGATCCACCACGTATAGTTTTTCATTGACAGACAAAGATTTCTTACCGACCAGATCCTCCCGCTTGACTCGATACAGAAGAAAAGCATTCTTACAGGCCTTGACATAGTTCAGGACCGTTTCATACGATGCATTTCGCTTTTTGTTTTTGAAATACTTCGTAAGACTGTTCACGCTGAAAGGATGCCCCACATTGGCCATCAGGTAAAGAACGATGCGCTCTAAAAGATCTACATCACGGATAGCATTTCGCCCGATGACGTCCTTCAGAATGACCGAGTGATAGACGTCTCGCAGATATTGAAAAATCGCATCTTCTTCCTTTGGCAGATGAGAAAGAAATGGCATCCCGCCCGTCAGCAGATAGTCCTGAAAGGCCTTCCCTTCGGAGAGGTACAGCCCCTCTTCCTGCTGCATCGCAATAAACTCTGCAAAAGAAAAAGGGTACATCACAAATTCCACATACCTTCCTGCAAGATACGTCGCCAGCTCGCCAGACAGCAGTTTCGCATTCGAGCCCGTCACATAGATGTCACAATCAAAGTCGAGTCTGAGTGAATTGATGCATCGCTGCCAATCCTCTACCTCCTGAATCTCATCGAAGAAAAAATAAAGTTTGCCGGTTTTTCCCCTCGCCCGTCGACTAATTTCTTCATGAAGTGCCAGCGCATTGCAATACGTGCGATTCACCAATTGTTCAAAATTAAAGGAAATCATCTGCTCATCAGAGACCCCCCTGCTTTCTGAGTTCTTCCTGAATGAGCGAGAGCATGACAGACTTTCCTGAACGGCGGATACCCGTCAGCACTTTTATGATTTCTCGTCCGATGAATGGCCGAATGCGCTTCATGTACAACTCTCTTTTTATCATCGTCTCACCTCTTTCTCTCATTATAATCGAAACTTTTCTGGATTTTGGTAAAGAGTTCACTTATACCTGAAACTTTCACTTCATAAATATTCGTCCTTCGCCCCAAGCCTTCCCGACCGCTTCTCCGAGCGGCAGGTACTTGCCATGCACCGCATCAAAGGTGATCGGCGCCAGCTTCATGGGAT
The DNA here is from genome assembly GCA_900543165.1 of uncultured Dialister sp. Lineage (GTDB taxonomy): Bacteria > Bacillota > Negativicutes > Veillonellales > Dialisteraceae > Dialister. The sequence goes on from UQQQ01000019.1 coordinate 23,143, forward strand.
CGATCTTCCCCTCCGTCAGGATGGCGTCATCGACGAGAATGTTCACGATATCGCCCACGAAGTGGAAATCTTCGCCCACCTGTGTCACCTTGGATACTTTGCATTCAAAAGTCAGCGGGTACTCTGTAATGACAGGCGCTTCCACATGCTCACTCTTCACAGCGTGGAAGCCGACTTTTTCGATCTTGCCCGCCGCCGTCTTCTCGCTCACGCTGCCGAAGTAGTCCGACTCTGCCATTGTGGAAACCGTAGCCACACTGACGGTGAAAGCGCCCGCCTCTCGAATGTTTTCCGTCGTCTGATGACGATGGTCCAGCATAAAGCCGATCTGGTTCGTATCATAGATCCCTCCCCACGCCGCCACCATGGCATCTGCGTGGCCTTCCTTATCATAAGACGCAATCACCAGCACGGGCTGGGGATACAGAATGGATGCAGGTTTCATATTTGTTTTCATGACGTACTCCTTGAAAAATGAGGGAATAGGGGGTAGGGGGCAGCCTCTGGGGCGTATCGCACTTTGACTGCGCGCGAAAGGCTCGCTTGCATGAGAAATGAGAAATTAGAAATGAGGAATGAAGGTGGCGGCTTCGCCGCTTGATAGGAATAGCCTTCCCCTCAAGGGGAAGGTGCCCCAAAGGGGCGGATAGGGCACAGGCGGGATGAAAGGAAGTGGGGGAATGCGTTTCAAGCAGGCGATTTACGCCACCAACCGAGCGCCGCTGGCACGCTCCCTCTTCCCCATGCGGAGAAAGCTAAGAGGTGCAGCGCTTCGCTCCGATTTTTTATAAAAGGGCGATGCCCGAAGGTGGCAGCCCGAAGGCGGCATTTAAGGAAACACTGATTCAATCGTTGTCAGATTTTACTCTTGAATTTTACGAATAGCGAGGAATCACCTGACGCGAATAGCAAGCTATGTAAGGAAGGCTATGACGAAGCTATGTATAAAAATCCATATGAAATCTGATTCTGCGATTGAATCAGCGTTTCCCTAGCATAAAGGGTAGAGGTTCTTTCTGCTTTCAAGCTTGTTGTTGCGGCTTCGCCTAATATATACTCGCGGCGCTTCCACATGATGATGCGCCGCACCACAACCTTGAACCCGATAACCTGAACCCTGAAACCGATTCCTAATCCCTAGCCACTAGCCACTAGTCACTAGTCACTTTCTTCAAATCCTTCGCAAAGCGATCGACGATGCGCTCATACATCCCCTTCGGATTATCCTCCGCATTGCGCGTGCGGTCATCCTCGCTCGAAGCGATCAGATTTCCACTTTGTGCGTCGTACCATTCGAAGGTCATCGTCACTGTCGCATAGGGGATTTCGCGATCCGGGATGTAGTCTGGATACATCTCGGTTCGGTAGAAATCATGCCAGTTCCCATCTTTATCCCGATAGGAGTCTCGCACTTGGACAGACTTCCACTCCACATGCGCCGGCTCGATATAGCTCTTCACCTGCCAGCGGGTGAGGCGCGGCAGTATGTACACTTGGGCATTCGCCGCTTTGGCCGCTTCGAGAAAATCATCCGCTTCCTCTATCCCACTTTCGGCCGACGCTTTCGGAAGACGAGATGCGGGCAGTGTCTTCGATGCGGTCGGCGCTTCGATCGTCACAAGGACATCCTTCGGATATTTCACTTTATTCATGCGGCTGCCAAATGTCGCTTCCAAGCTCTTCTGTCTCGCACGACTCAAGGCGACATCACTCGTATCCACGCGCCCCACATAAATGCGCTGGATTTTTGAAAAATCATAGCTTGGATCCTGCCAGCTCGTGTAGTCCGCATGGACGGGAGCGGCAGAGAAAGCGGCAGCGCAGACCGTCGCGGTGAATAACAGTTTATAGTTCATACGATCACCTCCGGGGTAATAGTGTGTGTGGTTTGCGGTTTAAGGTGTAAGCGCTTCCCCGTTCGTCATCCTCAGGGAAACCACTCACATGGGGCAGCTGAAAAGCAAAGCAATAAGGCATCGGTTACCGATACGCGCATCGCTGCAGATCCACGCAGTGCAAGAGAAAGTTCTCAACTTCGCACGAAATGACGATACGAGAGAAATGCTTGATTCAAGTATCCCGACGGATTCTACAGAAAGGGAGCATTCTCTGATTCCTGATTCCTAATCCCTAGCCACTAGCCACCGGTCACTCCCCTCTCTCCTTGCCTCATTATATCACAGCCCCCAAGGTACGCAAAAAGCCATGCGCTTTCGCGCATGGCTTCCGTTTTTATTTCTTCTTATGATTTCCATACAGATCATAGGAGACGGCATTCTCATCGTAGCGGTTCAGTTTCACCGGACGACGGTCTGCATAGCCGACGGCGATGATGCAGAAGGGGTCCTCATCCGTCGAGATGTCTAAGATATGGCACAGATGGATCTTTCTGTCCTGATACGGATACACCTGCATCCACAAGGTGGAAAGACCAAGGTGCTCAGCTTCGATCAGTATGTTCTGCGCAGCCGCCGCACAGTCAAAGCTCCATTCTTCCGGGAAGCTGATGCCATCCTTCTTGCCGACGATGACGATCGCAGCAGACGCCTTGCGCGCCGGGCCGGCGATGATGCTGTTGTGAGAAATGGCTTTCACCAGATCTTCACGAGTGACGATGATGAAGTCACGCGACTTCTGGTTGCCGACAGCACGCGCCTGCATGCCCGCCTTGACGAGCGTCAGCAGCTCTTCATCCGGCACAGGGGTCAGTTCTTTGAAGTAGCGGCAGGTTCCGCGATTGAAAATTTCGTCCATGGTCTCTCCTCCTTGCTAAATGTCCGGTGGTCCCGGCGTGTTATTATTTATTCTTGCTAAAGAATAGCAGCCACACTGCTTTTGTTATCTTTATTATACCATATGGGAGCGGTTTGCGTGGGAAGAAGTGACTGCTGACCGGTATCAGGCGATCTGGCCTCTGATATCTATAGATGAAAACAAAAAACCGCAGCCGAAGCTGCGGTTTTTATAGTATCCATATCAGATCGTTCCGGTCGCTTTGAGGCGTGTCAGTGCACGCATGAGAGCGAGTCTTGCGCGGTCCATATCGATGTCTGCGCTGTGAGAAGCCAGTCTGTCTTCTGCACGCTTTTTCGCTGCCTGGGCGCGCGCTACATCGATGTTTTCAGCCAGCTCAGCCAGCGGAGCCACGATGTTTACGTTGTTCTTGGAGTTTTCCAAGAACCCGCCGAATACAGCGACCTTCTGTTCTTCAGCGGCTTTTTTAATGCGTACAACGCACATTTCCAAAGCGGCTGCCAGAGGCAGATGGTTTTTCAAGACAGCAAATTCGCCGTCTTCTGCGCGGGCCACCACCATGTCCACACTGTCTTCACTGAAGATCGGACCATCCGGACTGATGACTTCCACGTGCATGGAGTGAGTAAGGGTATCAGCCATGGCTTATTCCCCTTTCTTCATCTTTTCAGCCTTTTCGATTGCTTCATCAATTGTGCCGACCATGTAGAATGCGCCTTCAGGCATGTCATCGTGCTGGCCTGCAAGGATTTCCTTGAAGCCTCTGATGGTTTCCTTCAGCGGTACATATCTACCTGGGGAGCCTGTGAACTGTTCAGCTACGAAGAACGGCTGAGACAGGAATCTCTGGATCTTTCTTGCGCGAGCAACGATGACCTTGTCGTCATCAGAAAGTTCTTCCATACCGAGGATGGCGATGATATCCTGCAGTTCTTTGTAGCGCTGCAGAATAGCCTGTACGCCGCGGGCTACTTCGTAGTGTTCCTCTCCGAGTACGTTTGGATCAAGGATACGGGAAGTGGAGTCCAGCGGATCGACTGCCGGGTAAATACCCAGTTCGGCGATGGAACGGTTCAGTACCGTGGTAGCATCCAGGTGGGTGAATACGCCAGCCGGAGCCGGGTCGGTGAGGTCATCGGCCGGTACATATACAGCCTGAATGGATGTGATGGAACCGGTCTTGGTGGAAGTGATTCGTTCCTGCAGTTCGCCGATATCGGTTGCGAGCGTTGGCTGGTAACCTACGGCAGACGGCATACGGCCGAGCAGTGCGGATACTTCGGAGCCTGCCTGTACGAAACGGAAAATGTTGTCGACGAAGAGCAGTACGTCCTGGCCCTGTTTATCACGGAAGTATTCTGCCATGGTCAGACCTGTCAGGGCGACTCTCATACGAGCTCCCGGAGGTTCGTTCATCTGGCCATAGACCAGTGCTACTTTGTTCAGGACGCCGGAGTCTTTCATTTCGCCCCAGAGGTCGTTGCCTTCACGGGTACGTTCGCCTACGCCGCAGAATACGGAGCAGCCATCATGTTCGGTCGCTACGTTGTGGATCAGTTCCTGAATCAGGACTGTTTTACCTACGCCTGCACCGCCGAACAGACCGATCTTACCGCCTTTTGCGTATGGGCAGATCAGGTCGACGACTTTGATGCCGGTTTCGAAAATTTCAGCTGCCGGGGACTGGTCTTTGAAGGCCGGTGCCGGGCGATGAATCGGCCAGTAGTCGGATGCCGGTACTTTGGCCGGATCATTATCTACTGTCTGTCCGAGAACGTTGAAAATACGTCCAAGGCAGCCGTCGCCTACCGGTGCTGCAATAGCACGGCCGGTGTCGACTGCTTTCATTCCACGTACCATGCCATCTGTGGAGCTCATAGCTACGGCACGGACAACGCCGTCGCCGAGGTGCTGCATGGTTTCACAGATAACATCAACAGGAACGCCGGATTTATCATCTTTTACATGGATTGCGTTATAGATAGCAGGGAGTTCTTTGTCGTCATCGAATGCAATATCTACGACTGCGCCGATGATCTGGACTACTTTACCTACCTGCATCTCCTTTTCATTTGCCATGAAGAAGCATTCCTCCTTAAATTCTTTATGCGGGTTTATTCAAGCGCAGCTGCGCCGCCGACGATTTCGGAAATTTCGTTGGTAACCTGTGCCTGACGTGCTTTGTTGTACGTAAGGTTGAGGTCGGCGATTCTTTCGGTCGCGTTGTCGGTTGCAGCGGACATAGCTGCCATTCGGCTGCCAAGTTCGGAGGCAGCGGACTGGAGCATGGCGTTGTAAACCTGCACCTGTACATATTCAGGAAGCAGCTTGGAAAGGACTGTGCCTGCATCCGGCAGGAAGATGTATTCATCATCCACGGATGGTTCTTTGTCTGCTTCGCCTGCTTCTGCCTTCGGCGATTCGACAGGAAGTAATTTCTGTACCTTCACCTGCTGGCGGAGAGCAGTGATGAATTTTGTGTAAATAATGTAGACTTCGTCGACTTCTTCTTTGGTGAAGTAGTCCACCATTTCTTTTGCAAGAGCGATGGAGTCCTGTGCCGACGGTTTGTCAGAAAAGCCGAAATGATAGGAATCCAGATCATAGTCGCGGAATTTCAGGTAGTTTCTTCCCTGCTTGCCACACACGTAGAGTGCATACTCTGACCGATCCTTACCGGAGATTTCACTTAAGGTCTGCTTCATAACATTGGAGTTATAAGCACCGGCGAGGCCTTTATCTGCACTGATGACAAGATAGCCGACCTTCTTCACTTTGCCTGTTCTAAAGAGCGGGCTGGTGAAACCGGGTGTTACCGAAGAAGCACGGCGCAGAAGCTCTCCGATTTTTTCAGCATAGGGACGGGAGCCGTTTGCTTTTTCTTCTGCTTTACGCAGACGGGCTGCGGCGACCATCTTCATTGCTTTTGTGATCTGCTGGATGTTGGTGACAGATTTAATGCGCCCTTTTATATCACGCGTACTTTCCAATCAGATCACCCCTCTACCGTTTCAGACTTTTTTGCGTTGTAGCGTTCTTTGAATTCAACAATAGCAGCTTTGAGTCTTTCTTCGTTTTCATCAGTCAGTTTCTTATTCTTGATGATGTCTTCACCGATTTCCGGATGGCTGCTGTGGAGGAATGCGAGAATCTGATGTTCGAAATCAACGACTTCATTGACTTCTACATCATCCAGGTATCCGTTGACGGCTACGTAGATCGCCTGTACCTGATCTTCGACCGGGTATGGGGAGTACTGTGGCTGTTTCAGGATCTCTGTGGTTCTCTGGCCGCGGTCGATCTGTGCCTTGGTAGCAGCGTCGAGGTCGGAGCCGAACTGAGCAAATGCTGCGAGTTCGCGATACTGAGCGAGGTCCAGACGCAGGGTACCTGCGACCTGTTTCATCGCTTTGATCTGTGCGGAACCGCCTACACGGGATACGGAGAGGCCGACATTGATAGCCGGACGGATACCGGAGTAGAAGAGTGCGGTTTCGAGGTAGATCTGACCGTCGGTGATGGAAATAACGTTAGTCGGGATGTATGCACCTACGTCGCCTGCCAGAGTTTCGATGATCGGAAGAGCGGTGATAGAGCCGCCGCCGAGTTCTTTGGAAAGACGGGCAGCACGTTCCAGCAGTCTGGAGTGCAGGTAGAATACGTCGCCTGGATAAGCTTCACGTCCTGGTGGACGACGCAGCAGCAGGGACATAGCGCGGTATGCGACAGCGTGCTTGGAGAGGTCATCATAAATGATGAGGACGTCTTTGCCCTGATGCATGAAGTATTCCGCGATGGAGACACCGGAGTATGGTGCCAGGTACTGCATCGGGGAGCCTTCGGATGCGCCTGCGTGGACGATGATGGAGTAGTCCATAGCGCCAGCCTGCTTCAGTCTTTCGTATACACGAACGACGTTGGAGTTTTTCTGGCCGATGGATACGTAAATACAAATAACGTTCTGACCCTTCTGGTTCAGAATGGTATCGATACCGATAGCGGTTTTACCGGTACCACGGTCACCGATGATAAGTTCACGCTGACCACGGCCGATCGGAACCATGGAGTCGATACTTTTGAGACCAGTCTGCAGCGGTACATTGACTGGCTGTCTGTCAGCAATGCCCGGTGCTTTAATTTCAATGTCGCGGAATTCGGCGGTCTTGATTTCGCCTTTGCCATCGATCGGCTGGCCCAGTGCATTGACAACACGGCCGATAACAGCGTCCCCTACCGGGACCTGCATCAGACGGCCTGTTCTCTTGACTGTGTCGCCTTCCTTAATGGTTTCGGCGCGACCCAGAAGAACGGCACCTACGTTGCTTTCTTCCAGGTTAAGAGCCATGCCATATACGCCGTTAGGCAGTTCAAGCAGTTCGCCGGCCATGCAGTTTTCGAGCCCATAGATATGAGCGATACCGTCGCCGACTTCAAGAACCGTACCAACTTCATCGACATTGAGGTCTACTTTGTAGTTTTCAATCTGTTTCTTAATGACAGATGTAATTTCATCTGAACTGATTTTCATTTCCTAGAAGTCACCTCAATCTCTTTGCATCATAATAGCTTTCAGTGTCTGCAGCTGTCTGGCTACGGACCCATCGATCAGGCGGTCGCCCACTTGAACGGTGAAGCCGCCAATCAGCGCCGTGTCCACTTTCTGCTTCATGAGAATCTTCTTCCCTGTAATTTCGGAGAGTTTCGCTTTCAATGCTTCCACCTGGGACTTGGTCATCGGGAGTGCGGAGGTCACCACAGCTTCTTCGATGCCCATGCCATGATGCGCAAGAGTCGTATATACGTCTACCATAGCGGGGAAGTCGGTAATGCGGTCTCTGTCGATTACGACATAGCAGAACTGCAGAACGACAGGCTGAACCTTATCTGCAAATAATTTCTTAATCGTATCTTTCTTGACATCCTTTGCAAGCAGAGGATGGAAAAGAAGCTCCTTCAGATCTGCATGTTCCTTGATGGCGTCTGCGATCAGGTGAAGTTCTTCTTCTGTTTTTTCCAAGCTGTTCTGTTCAGCAGCGATTTCATAGATGGCGCGACCGTATTTCTTTGCAAGGATTACGTTCTTATCCATGATTATTTACCTGCTTTTTTAGCATCCAGCTTTGCGATGCTTTCTGCGATGAGCCGGTCGTTGGCGTCCGGCGTCATGTTCTTGCTGATGATCTTTGCTGCAATATCGCAGGAAAGGACTGCCACCTGAGCCTTCAGATCCTCCAGAGCATCCTTGCGTTCTCTTTCGATCTGCTGGCTGGCCTGTTCCTTTGCTTTAGCGATAGATGCATGAGCTTCATCAATCTGTGCCTGCGCCTGCACCTTGGCTTCCTTGACTGCTTTGTCCACAATTTCCTGGGCTTTTGCCTGTGCGTCTTTCAGCTGGGCTTCGTAGCTGACTTTCAGTTCTTCAGCAGCAGCTTTGGACTGGGCAGCACTGTCCAGGTCGTTTTTAATACGAGCTTTGCGGTCGTCGAGTACTTTAAGTACCGGCTTGTAGCAGAAATGGCCAAGAATAGCACAGAGAATGATAAAGTTGACGATCTGCATCAACAAGGTACCATTCAGGTCTACCAATTCGTTCCCTCCTTAGCCTAATATTCCGTAATTATTGTAATTAGGAATAATTATTTCAGGAATGGGTTAGCGAATACGAGTACGAGAGCGATAACGATAGCGATGATCGGAATAGATTCGATAAGGCCGATAGCTACGAGCATGTTGGTGAAGAGTTTGCCTGCCATTTCCGGCTGACGGGTCATACCTTCGAGAGCTTTAGCTGCGGCTTTGGAGTCGGAGAATGCTGCTGCAAGAGCTGCGCAGGCTGCAATGATTGCTGCTGCAATCAGGGAATACTGTGCTACGATTGTCTGATCCATAATGATAATTCCTCCTAGAGAATTGCAAAAAATTTTAGCACTGCCCCGTGATCAGGGAAGGCAGGCTATTGTATTTACCGTTTTTACGGGCGGTGCCGTTCCGTTTATTATGCGGCGTAGCCGCTTCACCGGCTGTGACTCAGTCAACGCTTTCTTTCAGGTATACGGAAGTCAGGGTGGTGAAAATGTATGCCTGAACCAGACCGATAAACAAAGATACGGCGATCCAGATCATAGGTACAAGCCATGGGCAGAGGAAGTACAAAACTTCCAGCAGAATTTCACCCGCGAGAATGTTGCCGAATAGACGCATAGCCAGCGTAATCGGCTTCGCAATTTCTTCAATCAGATTCATGATGGCGAAGATCGGGAATGGTTTGAAGAAATGCCCAAGCCAGTGCCCTACGCCTTTACACTTAATGAAATAGAAGTGTGTAATCAAAGAACATGCGATGGATAGGCCCAATGTAGTATTCACGTCATTGGTCGGAGACGCAGTCAGGTGTTCTGTCGGCAGAAGACCGATCTGATTCGCAGTGAAGATGAAGAGGAACAGCGTCAGAAGAACGGTCGCCACCTTGCGATAATTCGACCCGACATTGCTTTCAAACTGAGAGCAAAGACCTTCAATGACCATTTCGATCACATTCTGCCAGCCTCCCGGGATCAGGGATCTGCCTCTGGTCGCTGCAAATACGGCGATGAAGACGATGATGGCAGTAAGCCATGTGGTATAAAGCGTATCCATATTCACAGACATGCCAAAGAGCTGCTCTACAACATGTGTACCCGTATGAAGATGCATAATCTCACCCCCTTTCTCTTACAAGGATATCAAGAAAACTACTCCTTAATTAAACCGACCAGCCGCTCCCCAAGAGTTGCAGCAGGCAGTGTAAGTAAGCCACCTAAGTAGGCCAATATATTGAGCGGCGTGAAGATCACCGCTACGCAGCTTGCGATCTCCAAAATAAAGCGGAGCATCGTGAATACCACAAGGCGGCGTCCGATGAACTCCACTTCTCGCTTGTCTCTCTGCCACTGGTTAAACTTAACCAGCATGAGGCTGAAAAAAAAGATATGAAACAGGCAGCCCAACCCCCAGGCAATCGCATATGCCCAGCCCTGCCAGGCAAGCAGTATGCCTGCGCCGATGACAGCGATGACCAGAATGTACTGATTCATGCGCTTGGCATAGTGAGGAAAAGTCAAGTCGAAGTTCATATCATTTCTTACCTAATATCTGTGTAATTGCAGACCACAAACCGCCGACCGCTCCTATGACAGAAAGCAGAATGAGTCCCCATGGATCGGTGCCCAGCCATTCATCGGTCTTGAGCCCCGCCCATACGCCCAAAGCGATAGAGCTCAGCATGGTCAGACCTGCTCCTGATGCGACGGCAGCACTTCTCAGCGGATGCCAGTCATCGTCCTTCGGCAGCTTCCCCTTCTTATCCATCTGGTTTCTCGCTATGGTTTCTAAAAAAAGCATGTTAAAAGTAAAACATGCAAATGTACATGTACATTATAGCATAGGATTTTTTACTTGGCTATAAATTTAGTCGGTTTTTTATCACTTAATCCTTCGATGTAGAGAAGGGCATCTGCAATACGCTCTGCCGAATGACCGTCTCCATATGGATTCACGGCTTCTGCCATGGCTTTGTACGCCTTCTCATCCGTCAAAAGCTCATAGGCCGCACGGAAGATCTTTTCTTCATCGGTGCCGACGAGCTTCACGGTACCTGCTTCGACCGCCTCTGGTCGCTCGGTGGTATCTCGAAGGACGAGGACGGGCTTGCCAAGGCTCGGGGCTTCTTCCTGAATGCCGCCCGAGTCGGTGAGGACGATGGCGCTTCTGGCCATCAGGTTTGTAAATGGTTCATATTCCATCGGTTCGACAAGATGAATGCCTGCCACGCCTTCGAGCTCTTTGGAAACGGCTTCACGCACGAGCGGATTTCTATGCACCGGGAAGACCACTTCGGTATCCGGCACGGCTTCCACCAGACGGCGGAGCGCACGGTAGACGTGGTGCATCGGAGCGCCAAGATTTTCGCGGCGGTGTGTCGTCACGAGGATCACACGCTTGTGCTCTTCGATGGCTTCGAGCTCCGCATCCTCGAAATGATAGTCCTTCTTGACGGTCGCAAGAAGAGCATCGATCACGGTATTGCCGACGACGTAGATGTTCTTATCGTCCTTGCTCTCGCGCAGGAGATTCCCTCTGGCCGTTTCCGTCGGCGCAAAATTCACATTCGAGAGGACGCCGGTCAGCTGACGGTTGGCTTCTTCCGGGAAGGGCGAAAGCAGGTTTCCGGTACGCAGGCCTGCTTCGACATGACCGATCTTGATCTGCTGATAAAAAGCGGCCAGTGCTGCGGTGAAGGTGGTCGTGGTATCTCCGTGAACGAGCACGTAGTCGGGCTTCTCCTTCTTCAGCACATCTTCGAGCCCGCGGAGCACACGGGCGGTGATGTCGTAGAGGGACTGCCCGCTCTTCATGATGTCGAGGTCGTAGTCCACCGGCAGATGGAAGAGCTCGACCACCTGATCGAGCATCTCGCGATGCTGCGCGGTGAGGCAGACTTTCGTATCAATGTCCGGACGTTTCAAAAGTTCTTTCACGACGGGGGCCATCTTGATGGCTTCCGGCCGTGTCCCGAAAATCGTCATTACTTTGATCATGATTCTTGCATTCCTCTCTTTATGTATTGGTTCAGGGTTAACCCGTGGAACGTGCTGCCCACTGATTGTGGATGAAAGCTTTGTTCAAATGAGAAATTAGAAATGAGAAATGGTGGTGGCGGCGCATAAAAATATGGAAGCGCCGCAGAGTATAAATAGGGCGATGCCCGAAAGTCTGCGGGTAGCAGGTTTCCCGTTTTGAACTTTCCAATCATTGCCCACCTGACCGCAAATGACAAAGATTTCTCGCTTCGCTCGAAATGACGACACGGGAGTCTAATGTCTCCTAGTCTCTAGTCACTCGAAGTCCCTAATCCCTAGCTACTAGTCACCAGTCACCAGTCACTAATCCCTATCTTTCTTTTTCTTCTGCTCCATCTGATAAGGCGAAGGCACGATTTCCTGCATGACGCCGAGCTTTCTAGCCCAAAGGATGAAAAGAACAAGAGCGATAGCTACGATCGCGATGCCGATCCAGAGGGACAGGTGAATGACGATGAGCGCGGTGCAGGAGAAGAAGGCCGTCAGCGCGTACATGACGAGCACGACCTGCTTTTGATTGAGCCCTTTGGCCAGCAAACGGTGGTGCAGGTGGTTCTTATCCGGTGAAAAGATCGGCACGCCGCTCGACTTTCTGCGGACGATCGCAAGGAGAGTATCGGTGATCGGCACGGTGAGCGCGAGAAGCGGCACGATGAGGACGGCTGTCGCGACGGTCTTCATCGAGCCCATGACGGACACGGCCGAGATGATATAGCCCAGAAACATGGAGCCGGTATCCCCCATGAAGATCTTCGCCGGGTTGAAATTATACTGCAGAAAGGCCAGGCAGGCGCCTGTCATGGCGACCATGGCCGCTGCAGCCACCCACTGCCCCATCTGAAAAGCAAGAAGGGCGATGGCGATAGATGCGATCGTCGCAATGCCGGCTGCCAGACCGTCCAGACCGTCGATCAGGTTCACCGTATTCACGAAGCCGATGATCCAGAAAATGGTGAGAGGCAGCGATATGATTTCCGGCAAATAAATAATGCCGAGGCGCGGCACGTCGATCCATTCGATATTGATATTGAAAATGACGACAGGGATGGCGGCAGCGATGATCTGCCCCAAGAGCTTTACCTTCGGCGGCAGGGAGTACACATCGTCAGCGATGCCGACCGCGATCAAAAATGTCGCTCCCACCATGATGCCGACCATCTCATAGGTGAAGCCGATGGTCGCGATCACGGAGACCATGAAGCCGGCGTAAATGGCCAGTCCCCCCAGACGCGGTATCAGTCCATGATGCACCTTGCGCGCATCCGGCTTGTCGACGGCGCCGATGCGGATGGCGAAGTTCTTCACCACCGGCGTCAGCACAAAGGTCACAGCCAGTGCCACAAGAAACGTGAACGCATAGGCGAACAACGTAACACCTCCTAATAGACAATATTTCAATGTTATTCTACCACAAAGCGTAAGGAAGGGCTAGAATGGAGTGTGTGGCCGCCCATTGACCATACAAAAAGCATAGCCATGACTTGCGTGGCTATGCTATCATATAAACAAATGGTAGGCGTACCTCAGCGTGTGCAAGCGCCCGGCGTCTCCCAGAAAAATAAAGGTGAGAAAGGCCGTCCGCTGACACTGAAACCCGCTTGTGAATCAGGCGGCTTTTTTCATGTCAGGAAAACATTATTTCAACATCATTACAATGAGAGTTGCAAAAGCAATCATCAGGTACAATGTTTCAAAAGTACTCATGACACTCAGCTCCTTCCTGATTGACAGGACGCTTCGGACCGCCAAAGTACGTCTGATGCCCTTTTATCACATTCGTTATCCTGCGCACAAGAAAAGGGCGGCCTTCGGGCCGCCCTTTTCCGTGAGAGTGTAAAAATAAAAGGAGATAAAGGAGTGGAAATCCCGCTCGGGGAAAGCGGGACATATTGTGAAGGCAGAATAGAATCCGTACATTCACTTCTGTCTTCAAGGTTATTATATCGCACGAATCCAATTTTGCAAGTATGCTTAAATCATAATTTTAAGTTCGCCTCATTACGACAGACCTGCACTTTTCAAAAATGAAAAAAGGGGATGTGAAATAACGATCATCTCATTTTCGCGTTCAATCTGCCGCAGGGGACTTGCAGCTCTCATAGGAGTGACCGGGAAACCTTATCCCAGCTGTCTTTC
>UQQQ01000020.1 GCA_900543165.1 uncultured Dialister sp.
CTGCGATACGAGAATACCATCTTCTAAAAAAGGCGGCGAAGCCGCCACCACAACCCTGAACCTTGAACCCTGAACCAAATGAAAACAAAGTAAAAATGGGCTGTGAAGAAATGAGGATTCATTTCTTCACAGCCCATTCCCGCTATACATATTTCTTCAGCTCGGTTTTGCCACATGATTATTCATGCCGGCATCCTTTGCCGCCTGCCTGTCTTCTGCGAAAGCATTCGCCGTCATGGCAATGATGGGGATCTGTGATTTCTTCGGATCCTTCAGCTTTCGGATCCGTGTCGTCGCCTCATAGCCATTCATGTGCGGCATCTGGATGTCCATAAGAATGAGAGCGTAGTATCCGTCTGCTGCCTCGATGAGACAGTCGCAGCAGACCTGTCCGTCCTCTGCACGCTCCACCAAGATTCCCTTCTCTTCCAGAAGCTCGCAGGCGATCTCCGCATTGAGATCATTATCCTCAGCAAGGAGAATGCGTTTCCCAGTCAATGCTGCCCCTTGGTCTGACGCCGCCTCTGTTTCTTCCCTTTTGACTTCCGATTCACCGGTCAGATGCAAGGAGAGATCCACGTGGAAGCATGTCCCGCAGCCCTTACGACTCTCGACAAGGATCTCGCCTCCCATAAGCTCGATCATGGACTTGACGATAGAAAGTCCCAGTCCGGCCCCGATGACTTGATTCTCTGTAGAAGAGCGCTCTCGAGAAAACTCCTCGAAAATATGAGGCAGGTAATCCTGGCTCATACCGATCCCCGTACCTTGGCAGGTAAAAATATAGCGCGCCCTTTCCGCTTCACTTGGAGGCACTTCGCAAAGCTTGATATGGATCGCCTGCCCTGCCGGCGTATACTTGATGGCATTGCTTACAATGTTTAAGAAGATTTCCTGCACCCTTGTTTTATCGCAAAGGACATAGCGATGCTGGATCTCTACCTCTGATGAAAAATGCAGCTGCTTTTCTTTGATATCCGCCTCAAAAACCGTCTCCACGGACTGCCACATACCCATCAGGTCTTCCGGGGAAAGATTCAGCCGAGCCGTCCCGCTTTCGATACGTGCCATTTCCAGCACCTGATCGATGATCGTCGTCAATAGCGCACTCGACACCTGCATTTTCTTCAGATATTCCCTCGCCTTTTCCGGACGATCCAGATGCTTTTCCAAAAGGCTGGCAAATCCGGCGATGGCATTCATCGGCGTCCGTATGTCGTGGCTCATGTTGAACAAAAAACGAGTCTTTGCTTCATTCGCACTTTTTTCCCGATAAGCTGAGCGCTGCCGTTCGGCCGCATACTCTGTTTCCCGACGTCTTCTCCTCGGAAATTGAAAAAATCGTAACGATCAAGATGGCAAGAAGCCCTGAGATCCCACCGTCAGCGATCCAGTATGCGGGCGGGATCCACCCATTCACAGGCATAATGTCAAAATACCATATCGCATTCGGGATCTCGCAAGTCACTGTCAGGCGATCTTTCGGCATCCCCGATTGTCCGCTGGCGATCGTCATAGGCTGTCCGTCTTTGTTGTTGTGCGTCCAGATCTCATAAAGGTAGGAAGAACGGGACAACTGGTCCAGTCCTGTTTCATTCAAGAATTTTTGCCAGTCAATGACAATGACGACGAATCCCCAAAATGAATGGTGCCCCCTGCCAGCTGGGATGTACACCGGTGTAAAGAGCAGCGCTCCCTGCCCGCCCTGCTTCAGCGTATAGGGGCCTCCCAGCGTATACTTCCCGGTCTCCTTTGCCCGAAGTGCATCATAATATCTTTCATGCTGTGTCAAAAGATTCAGCGACAGCGCCTTCTCGTTCCCCTGCATAGGGTAGATATCGGTGACCACCCCGTTCGGCGCCAGCTCATAAGCCTTGACCACACCGTCTTCATTGGGAAATGCCTTTGCCGTTTCAGAGAATGCATCCTGATCCGGCTCACCCCCCCGGCGATGATCTGACTGGCCATGAAATCGGAGATCTGCACATACTTCTCAAGCTGCATCTCCACACGGCTTGCTGTGATTTTCGCTGTATACATCGCCATATCTTTCTGTTCTTTTTCCATATAACGGAGTATCAGCGAGCCTGCCGCAAAGCAAAAAAGAAAAGAGATCACACCCATGAGCACGCAATAGATTTTGATCCGTGCCTCTGTTTTATGCTTTCCTTTATGACTTTCCTCATGGTTTTTCTTCACCATTTGACCGTTCCTTTGTATGATTCTTAACTTCCGTCCTCGATCGCATCAACTTTCTTTTAATTTTACACTTTCAACCGATGACTTTCAATATCATCGGGCGCACCGTCTTGAGGAAAAGCAGCCCGCATATCATCCTTTTTTCACGTTTGGGTATAACCGACGTCACATATTTTGCAAATCAAAAGCCTCTTACGACACATATCGTAAGAGGCTTTTTCTGTACCATCTTATTTCTTAGCTGCTTTCTTAGCTCTGGTTCTTTTAGCCGGTTTTACATTGACTTTTTCTTTCAGCTGTTTGGAAACGCGGAAAGCCGGAGTCTTGGAAGCCGGGATCTTGATGACTTCCTGCGTGGACGGATTGTGGCCTTCACGGGCTTTACGTTCACGGACTTCGAAAGTACCAAAGCCGATCAGCTGGACTTTTTCACCTTTGGCAAGAGCGCCGGATACGACATCGATGACAGCCTTGACTGCTTTTTCAGCATCTTTCTTGGTCATTTCTGCTTCCTGAGCGACAGCAGTGATGAGTTCTGTTTTGTTCATAACTAAACATCCTCCTTTAATAATGATGGCTTTTGCCAACAAAGAAGAGTGGTGCACAAGGCACACCGCTTCTCAGCTCCAATGGGCTAGGGGAGCGCTGATGTATCCGTCTTTCGGCAGAAATCCTGCCACAAGACCTGAGCCTCCTCGGGCGAGATGTCCATCAGGCTCTTCCCTCTCTGGAAAAGGCCCTTTTCAAAGGCTCTCAGCTGATCCATGACATATCTGGCGTAGCGATGGAGAGCCAATTCAGGTTCTACCCCTTCTGCACTTATTACACGGTCTAATGCAAAAAGGAAACGCCCCGCCGAAAGCTCTTTATCGACAGCTCCCTTCCCGTCTACGGCTGCCTTGATTTCTTCAACACAAGACGCAGGAAGTGCGCCACCCTCGAGGGCTTCTGTCAGTCCATGGGAACCAACTTTCCTTTGAATTATACATGCTAAAAGCAGACTTGGCAAGTCTTTTGAGACGCCGGAAAGCAGATATTTACGGTTTTTTTCCAATCTTTTCCGTGTTTCCCAGTCCCCAAGGAGCTTTTTTGTCTCTTCCACTGTGATTTTCTCGAAAACGAAGGGATGCCGGCGGATCATTTTCTCATTGATGCCGTCTACGACATCCTGCATGGTGAAGAAGCCTTCCTTCTCCGCGAGGCGCGCATGAAAGACGATCTGCAGCAGCACATCGCCCAGCTCTTCTTTCAGGTTCACCATATCGCCCTTATCGATCGCATCGATCACTTCATAGACCTCCTGCAGAAAATAGGTACGAAGCGATGTATGATCCTGTGCGCGGTCCCAAGGGCAGCCTCCGGGTGCCAGCAGCACATCCATTGTCTTTTCGAGCGGAGACAACGTGAATGGCGTAGGTTCTTTCCCCCTCGCTTTGCGACTGTCAAAAAGAAAGAGGAATGGCTCCTTCCCCTGGTCATGCTGGAATTCATCGATAGTAAGCCTATGAATATGGCCTTCCGAAGAGAGAAGGATGAGTGCGCTCTCCTTCTCATACAGCATAGAAAGCCTCGATGACAGAATGGCCCTTCCCTCCGCTGTCACATCCTTCAGGATGAGAAGGTGCGGCAAAGTCAGGGAGATCGACGCTGCCTCTTCCCCGCCTGCGATGGTCAGCGATTCATCCTCATGAAGCAGCCCCTTTATGGAAAGGAGCGTGAGTGTTTGTTGTATAGTCATTGGCATCACCTCGCTTGGATCTTTGCTGTCATTATAGCATAAAATGACAGGCTCTATTTCGATGGATCGCGGAAGAGGCTTCACAGAGTCCCCATCACTTTTTACTCTTCCGGTTAAGCCCCCTTCCGCCAAAATAAAAATCCGTCCGTGACAGATCGTCATAGACGGATTTTTATGTATTAAGCGTTTTTAGCTGCTTCGCAGATCTGGGTGAAGCCAGCCGGATCGCTGATAGCGAGTTCGGAGAGCATCTTACGGTTCACTTCGATACCAGCACGGGTCAGGCCAGCGATGAGCTTGCTGTAGGTCAGGCCGTTCTGACGAGCTGCTGCATTGATACGAACGATCCAGAGCTTACGGAATTCTCTCTTCTTAGATCTACGGTCTCTTCTAGCATAGTAGAGAGCCTTCATGACCAGTTCATTTGCTTTTCTGAACTGGGTGTGACGAGCACCTCTGTAGCCCTTAGCCAGTTTCAGAATCTTCTTATGTCTTGCATGAGCGGTAACGCCACTTTTTACTCTTGCCATTCTCTTATATCCTCCTTATTAGCCGTTTGGAAGCAATCTTGCTACACGTTTGTAATCAGACTTGGAAACCAGTGCTGCTTTTCTGAAGTTTCTCTTTCTCTTCGGGGACTTCTTTTCGAGAATGTGGCTCTTGAATGCTTTGTTTCTCTTGAACTGACCGGATCCGGTTTCAGTAAAACGTTTTGCCGCAGCGCGACGGGTTTTCATTTTCGGCATTTTGTACTCTCCTTTGTTATGCTTTTGGGGCAACGATCATTGTCATGTTGCGCCCTTCTAATTTCGGTGGCTTTTCGCGAACAACGGTATCACCCAGTTCTTTAGCGAAACGATCGAGAACATCCTGTCCAAGTTCTGGATGGGTCATTTCTCTGCCACGGAACATGATGGTCACTTTGACTTTGTTTCCATCACCTAAGAAACGCTGCGCATTCTTCAGTTTGACAAAGAAATCATGGTCTTCGATATTTGGACGAAGCTTGACTTCTTTGATCTGGAATACTTTCTGTTTCTTCTTGGCTTCTTTATCACGTTTCTGCTGTTCATATCTGTATTTGCCATAGTTCATGATACGGCATACGGGTGGACGGCCATTCGGTGCCACCTCGACGAGATCAAGTCCTTTTTCTTCCGCCATGCGAATCGCTTCATGGAGCGTCATGATCCCCAATTGTTCATTTGCATCGCTGACAACACGCACCTCTCTGGCGCGGATCTGTTCATTGATGCGAAGTTCCTTACCTATTCTTTTCACCTCCGAAATAGAAATCATTGCAAGTGTAAAGGCGGACAGCATCTGCCGTCCGCCTTGAGTTCATACGTAAACCTTAGTAGCCTGCGCCATGTAAGGTGAGAAGCGGATGACTTCTGCTTGCAATCAATTACAAGAGATATGATACTACAGAAATCGATCCAAGTCAAGAGGAAAATGCAGAAGAGGAAGAGGGCATGCGGGATCAAAGCCTCTCAGGCGCTTATCGCACGCGCCCCTCTTTGCCCCATAACGCCTCAGAAACTGCTGTACTTCTTTCGCGATGAAATGCACAGCTCTCTATGGAGCTGCCCGGGTCCATTATTTCTTCTTCTTCTCGTCCTTCTTCCGTACCTTCTCTTTCTTTTCTTTTTCTTTCTTCGGCTTCTTGACCTTATGGCGTACGTCTTTTCTCGCCTTTTCGCCTTTGACATCACCCGCTGCTTCGATGGCCTTTCTGTCTTCTTCGGCTTCTTCGGCGGCGAGACGACCAGACTCTGCATCTGCTGCTTCCTGCTTGGCCGTCATTGCTTCAGCGTGCTCCCGATCCAGGTCGCCTTCGCTCATTCTGGGCAGGATGACAGTGACGGTCGTGCCTTCCCCTTCTGTACTTTCGATAGAGAGCATGCCTTTGTGCTTTTCTACGATATGCTTGCAGATGGCAAGTCCCAGTCCGCTGCCGCCGGTCGCTTTGTTCCGGCTCTCTTCGGCACGGTAGAAGCGCTCAAAGACGCGTCCCTGCTTATCCTTCGGTATGCCGATGCCTGTATCCGATACCGTAAGGATCATCTTGTCTTCCCCTTCCGGTGAGAGGCGTGCGTATACATCTCCGCCTTCATGGTTGTATTTCACCGCATTATCCAGGAGATTCATGATAAGCTCAGAGAGAAGTGCTGCATTGCCATAGGTATAAAGCGGGTCTGTATCCACGTGTATCTTGACATGCTTGGCATCTGCCTGCGGAGAAATGAGATCGGCTGCATACCGCACCAGGCTGTCCACAGAGACAGTCTTCCATGTGATGGTGGTCTCTGTCTCCTCGATCTTGGAAAGATGCATGATGGTATCGATCAGTGTCAGCATCCGTTGTGATTCATTCACGATGCGGCTGCCGAAGAGACGCACATCCTCCGGCTTCTGGTACATGCCATTGGCGATCATTTCTGCAAACCCGCTGATGGAGGTCAGCGGTGTCTTCAGCTCGTGCGAAACATTGGCGGAAAATTCGCGGCGCATTTTTTCAGCCATGTAGGAAGCCGTCATATCACGAAGTACGATGAGAAGGCCGGATTCTCCGTCAGTGAGTACGATCCGATTCATGACCATACGGAAGGGCTTATCAAAGAGGCACATGGTGTACTCCTGCTTCCCCTCGCTGTGGTAGGCTTTGCCGATGACGCGAAGCCAGTCCTCATCATGATACAGGCTCGCTATACGGCGAAAGCGCTTGTTTTCGTTCGGATGGAAAATATCTTCGATCGTCTTATTGTAATCAATGATCTCCCGGCTGCCATTCAGAAGGATGATGCCGTCTGCGATGGTATCAACCACGATGCGGATCGTATTTCTTTCCTCTTCGATATCCTCCATATAGTTTTCGATATCATTGTGCTGCTCTTCGACCTTGCGGATAAGAGGACGCAGTTCCTTATATTCCGGCGGCAGCTCGTCCACCTTCTCTCCCTTCATGATACGCTGCACGAGGTCTCCCAAGAGATGGAAGGGTTTCAAAATACTTTCTGTCTCCCGTTCCGCAGCAGCCAGACAGCCCACGGTGAAGACAAGGAGGAAGATGAATATCTCCGGCAAGTAGGAGGAGTAGCCTTTGTAATTCACCATGCGTCCACTTGAAAGCCGGAGTACCGTGCCGTCATCTGCTCTGACGGCATAATAGCTCTTCGGCTTGTCAAAGGAGTCCTTATGCACTTCGTGCCCACTGCCCATCGCAAATGCCGCCTTCACTTCGCCACTTGCCTTGTAATCCTCCTCCTTGTGGTCACTGTCATAGATGACAGAACCATCGGTATCGAGCCAGACAATGTGAATGGCACGTTCATTGTCTTTGAAGACCCAGTCCAGATACTCGATGCTGCTCTCTTCCTTGTCCTTGGAGATCGCACCGGAAAGCACATGCGCCGTGCGCCCGAGCTCTGCACTGATTTGCTCCTGCATGCCCTGGTAATATAAGATGGCCGAGAGTATGAATGTCACGACCACGGATATGATGCCCATAAAGAGCAGACTTTTATAAATTCGTCCTCTCATGTGTTTCTCCTACGTGAGTTGTATTAGTAGAAATATAAAATAGAGCAGCATGGCTGCCTATGCATGACTCCATAAGTAATAGGTTCTAAATCATGGATTAGGAATTAGGGGCCTTGAGTGACTTGTGACTGGTGACTTGAATACGACTTTCGGGCATCGCTCCGTAAACATTCACGGCGCAGCCGCCACCTTCAATCCTAATTTCTCATTCCTAATTTTTCAAAGTTTGAAAGCAGGGATCAGGGATGAGTGGCTAGGGATTAGGTTTGCGATACGAGAAAATCGCTAATTTCAAACCTCCGCGGCGCTTCTGATTTTTATGCGTCGCACCACCATTTCTAATTTCTCATTCGAGCAAAGCTTTCATCCGCAATCCATGGGCGCCCCGCCCCTTGGGCTACCCTCACGCCTCTACCCTATTTTCTATCCCCCAGCCTGTAGCCCACGCCACGGACCGTGCGAATGAGAGAGCCTTCTTCCCCAAGCTTCTGGCGAAGGCTCATGATGTGCATATCGATGGTGCGGCTTTCCATTTCAAAAGGAGAATCCCATACCGACTGCATGATCTGATCGCGGGACAGGACGATTCCCTTATTCAGCAGGAGATAACAGAGCAGGTCGAATTCTTTGAGCGTCAGTTGGATCTCTTTTCCGTCTGCTGTGACGACATGCTGCTCCTGATCCACGACGATATGACCGTAAGAGAGCAGCTTCTTATTCGTCTCCGTCGCTTTTTTGGTTCGTCGAAGGACCGAACGGATCCTTGAGAGCAGCTCCATGATGCCGAAAGGCTTCGTCACATAGTCATCCGCTCCGCAGTCAAGCCCTTTTACGATATCGAACTCACTCGTTTTCGCCGTCATCATGATGATCGGGACCGTCTGCATGGCTCCGCTCCCCGGCGCTCTCATTTTCTTCAAAATGGTCAGCCCATCCTCGCCCGGAAGCATGATATCCAGGAGCAGCATGTCAGGTATATTTTTCTGCAGCGCATCATACAGCGCATTGGCATCACCAAAGCCTTCGACCTTGTACCCCTGTCCCCGGAGCGCATAGCTCACCAGTTCGCGAATACTTTCATCATCTTCTACACAGTAAATTAAGGGCATGAAAACCTCCTGTACATTGACCGAAATACACCAGTTATCCTTATCCGTAAAATGAGGAATGGTGGAGCGGCGTAGAACAATAAGAAGCGCCACGCCTTCATTTCTGATTTCTCATTCCTTATTTCTATTTCCTATCCAAAAGCCGGCACGCCAGAGACCTTGATCGTCTCTGACCCGCCGGTGATGTATTCCTTATTATTTTATCATATGAAATCAACCAAAGTTACCGGAAATGTAGCGGATGGTTCTTTCTTTCTGCGGATTCTCGAAAATCTGTCTGGTTTCACCGTATTCCACCATTTCACCGAGATAGAAGAAGGCTGTCTTGTCAGCGATACGCTGTGCCTGCTGCATGTTATGGGTGACCATGATGACCGTGTAACGTTCCTTGAGCTTCACGGCGAGTTCTTCGATATGAGCGGTGGAGATCGGGTCAAGGGCGGAAGTCGCTTCGTCCATGAGAAGCACATCCGGCTCTACTGCAAGCGCTCTGGCGATGCAGAGACGCTGCTGCTGACCGCCGGAGAGACCGAGGGCAGACTTGTGCAGGCGGTCTTTCAGCTCGTCCCAGATGGCAGCCTGACGCAGGCTGTTTTCTACGATCTCATCCAGATCCGCTTTCTTGGTGATCCCTTTCAGTCGGGGACCATAAGCGACATTATCATAGACACTCTTCGGGAAGGGGTTCGGCTGCTGGAAAACCATGCCGACATGGCGGCGAAGAACGATCGGGTCGATATCTTTATAGGCGTCGACACCGGCCAGAAGGATCTCCCCTTCTACACGACAGGACGGGATGAGGTCATTCATGCGGTTCAGCGAGCGCAGGAAGGTCGATTTCCCGCAGCCGGACGGTCCGATGAGCGCGGTGATCTGGTTCTTTTCAACACGAAGATTGATGCCCTTCAGTGCCTGAAAAGAGCCGTAGTAAAGATCGACATTCTTGCAGTCAAAGCTGATATTGTTATAGACCGAGATGGCCGGTGCCTCGGCAGGAGCCGGGA
Source organism: uncultured Dialister sp. (assembly GCA_900543165.1). GTDB lineage: Bacteria > Bacillota > Negativicutes > Veillonellales > Dialisteraceae > Dialister. Next base: position 9,594 of record UQQQ01000020.1, read on the forward strand.
CCGCCATGGAATTCCCATTATAGTACATTATGCATGTTCTCCTTCTGTTTTCTTAGTAATGTAGTGACTGATGAGGCGGGCTCCGATGCTGAAGGCCAGGACCATGAGCATCAGAACCGCGGAAGCTGCTGCTGCTGTATCAGCGGCAGATCCGCCGACGCCTTCAGTACGAGACGCCCAGACCTGCAAAGACAGGGTTTCACCCGGGCGGAACGGATTCAGCGGGCAGACCGGAGAGGTGATATCCCACACCTGCCAGCTGATATCGGTGCTCATGCCTGCGGTGTAAAGGAGCGCGGCGGCTTCGCCGAAGCCTCGTCCGGCTGCAAGGATGATGCCGGTCACGATCGGCCCGATGGCTGCCGGCAGCATGACCTTCCAGATGGTCTCGAAGTGGGTCGCCCCCAGTGCGAGGCTGCCTTCTTTGAATCCATGCGGCAGTGCTTTCAGCGCATCATAGGTGGTCGCAGTGATAAGCGGCAGAGACAGGACAGACACCGCCAACGCCCCTGCGAAGAGGTTCCACTGGGAACCGACCATGATGATGAAGACCAGATACCCGAAAAGGCCGACTACGATCGAAGGGAGAGAGGACAATGTCTCGATGGCGATGCGAAGAGCATTGATGATGCGGCCCTCCGGCGCATATTCTGCCATGTACACGCCGGCAAAGATACCGATCGGTACAGAAATCACAAGGGAGAGGAAAACAAGATAGACGGTGTTGAAAAACTGATTTCCGATGCCATTTGTTTCAAAAGAGAAGATCTCAGGACGGAAGGCTTTGATGCCGCCCCAGACCACATACATCGTAAAGGCGATGAGAAGCAGGACGAAGGCTCCGGATACCACGTAGAAGACAGCCGTTGCAAGATTGTCGGATATATGCGCCCGCTTAAGCGAGCCGCTCACGTGACGAAGCTCGTCTGCCGAAAGGGAAGAATTCGGGTTCATCAGATTTTCTCCTTTCTGGCAGCGATCAGATGGATGATCAGAATGAAAAGAAGGGAAACGATAAAGAGCAGGAGCGCCATGGACCAGAGAGCCGCATTGAATTCGCCGCCATCCATCGCACCGCCCATATCGGAAGCAATCGCAGACGTCAGGTTATTCGTCGGGTCAAGCAGGCTCTTCGGGAATGCGCGCATCTTCCCGATGACCATGGAGACAGCGAGTGCTTCGCCGAAAGCTCTCGCCAAGCCGAGCACGATAGCGGTCAGGATGCCGGACATCGCAGCAGGGAGAAGCACTTTGTAAATCATCTGCCAGCGGGTAGAGCCAAGACCATAGGCGCCTTCGATATACTTCTGATTCACACTGCGGATGGCATCGGCGGAGACGGAAGTGATCGTCGGATAGATCATGACGGAAAGCACGATCGCTGCCGCCAGCACCGACTGCCCGTGAGAGCGATCGAATACCTTCTGAATGAGCGGTACCAGAACGACCAGCCCGACCCAGCCGTAAACAACAGATGGGATCCCAATGAAGATTTCTACCGCCGGACGAATGATCTTTTCTCCGATTTTAGGCGAAATCTGCGTCATGAAGATCGCCGTAGAAAGGCTGAAGGGGATAGCAATGACCAGTGCGACCGCGCAGGTCAGGATAGAACCCCAGATGTAGATCGCCGCACCGATCTGTCCGCCGCCGACTTCGGTATCCGTCGGCTTCCAAACCGGAGAGAAAATAAACTCACTCACTGAGTGATGAAATTGTGTGAACGAAAGCATGCCTTTCGCTAAGAGGAAACAGCCGATGGCGATCGTCAGGACGACCAGGAATCTGCCGCAGAGAATCGAGAGGCTTTTGCCGAAGTATTCTCTTCGGAACATATGCTGGTTCGTACTGCTGCCCTCCATATTGACTCCTTTTTCAAAAATCGGGACCATGAATCATTCTCCTTGATAGAAACGGGAAAGGCGGCTGCCCAAAGCAGCCACTTTCCCCGTATTCTGTAAGCGTTATTGCAAAATCGTATTTAATTTGTTTGGACAAAGGGCTGAGCTTAGCAGTCAGGCATTACAGGTGACTGGTGACTAGTGGCTGGTAGCTAGGGATTAGGTTTGCGATACGAGAAAACCGCTAGTTTCAAACCTCCGCGGCGCTTCCATATTTTTATGCGCCGCACCAGCACTCCTCACTCCTAACTGGCGAGCAAAGCTTTCATCCACAATCAGTGGACAAGCCGCCCCACGGGCTAACCCCCCATTTATTTCTTCATCTTAGAGGAAACGCCGTAGCCCTGTTTTTCGATTTCTACGCCATATTCATCAGAGAGAATGTAGCCCAAGAATGCTTTGACAGCACCGGTCGGTTCACCCTTGGTGTACATGTGTTCATAGCCCCAGACTTTGTAAGTGCCATTGTAAGTATTTTCCAGAGTCGGTGCCACGCCGTCGATAGCAAGCGCTGCCACGTCTTTGTTGTTGACGAGGTATGGAAGAGCAACATAGCCAATAGCGCCCTTGGTCTGTGCTACGCTCTGGATCAGCGTACCGCTGTCGTCAGTTTCCAGAGATTTGTTGGATGCTTCTTCCTGACCAGCGAGAGCCAGTTCCGTGAAGAGAGCGCGGGTGCCGGAAGTGGTCGGACGGGTGACGAGGACGATCGGTTCATCCGGGCCGCCTACATCTTTCCAGTTCGTGACTTTTGCCGTGAAGACATCCTGCAGCTGCTGGGAGGTCAGGCTCTTTACTTTGTCAGCGATATCTTTATTGATGATGGTCGCAACGGTCATGGTGCAGACCTTATGGTCTACGAGGCCTTTGGCTTTTTCTGCCGGCAGCTTCTTTTCAGCCGGTACGTCGGAGTTACCGATGTCGACAGAACCTTCAGCGACCTGCTTCAGGCCAGTGCCGGAACCGCCGGCATTCAGTGTCAGAGAAACTTCCGGATTCTTGCTCTTGAACTTAGCCGCTGCATCCTTTACCAGCGGAAGCAGTGCGGAAGAACCGGAAGAAGTGACCTGTCCGGTGACCTTTGCGCCAGAAGCAGCACCGCTCTTTGCCGGCTGGCTATTTCCGCCGCAGCCTGCTGCTGCGATCAAAGCGGTAGAAGCCAGTGCCAGTGCCATCATTTTTTTGAGTTTCATTTTGTGTCCTCCTTAGAGACATACCTTTTATTTTTGTTTTCTCTTGCGTTGATATTTGTAGTCTAAAGGATAGATGTAAAAAAGAAAGAACAGGTGCTGTACAAGTATGGTTTAGATTGTAAATGAAATGTAAATGGGGTAAAGGGTTCAGGGTTAGCTCCTTGGGCGTGCTGCCCTTTGATTCCGTTTGAAAGCTTCGCTTGAATGAGAAATTAGAAATGGTGGTGCGGCGCATAAAAACATAGAAGCACCGCGGAGTATAAATCTGGCGATGCCCAAAAACTGTATTCAAGTCACCAGTCACTAGTCACTCCTAATCCCCAATCCCTAATCCCTAGCTACTCATCCCTGCTTTCAAACTTCAGATGGATGGGGTCAGATGACATTTCAGGCAAAAGGCCGCCACTCCTACTGAAAACTTTTTCAAAAATCAAAAACTGTTCAGTATAGTGAAAACTTTTTCCGATTTTGGAAATTTGTTCACTATACTGAACAGTTTGATCCATCGATCTATTTCTCATCCAATGATTGCATGAGAAGAAAATCTTTGAGTTTCACATGACGCACGGTACTGGTCGAATAATCAAAATCATCATTTGTGATGAGGATTTTTTCTCGCGCATTATCAAGTCCCGCAAACGCCCCCATCTCTCTGTCATACGCTTTCTCTTCCGCCACCGTGTATGCCACCTGGATTAGATACTCCCTCTGCCCTTTGGCTGCGATGAAGTCGATTTCCTGTCCCCGGTTATTATATACATACACTTCATAACCCATATAGATAAGCTCGTTATACACCACATTCTCCAGATTATGCGTCACATCATAGCGTCCAAACGGCTGATGAATCGTATTGAAGGCCACATCTTCATCATATAACTTCTCAAAAAAGTCCAGTTTCTTCTTTGCTTTCAGAGAATACTGTGAGACTTGGCGAATCGCGTATGCCTCCTCCAGATACCCCAAGTACTTCATGACCGTGTTGACAGAAATCTGTACTTTCTGACTGCGCAGATATTTTGAAATCGAATTGGCACTGAAGATACGCCCATTCGAAACCATGATGTACTCGACCAACTGCCGGAACACCTCCGCCTTGCGGATTTGGTATCGATTCATAATATCATTCAAGACAATCGTCCGGTGCAAATCCTCCAAGTATCGCAGCATGGCTTCTTTCTCCTGAAATTCCAGACGCTTCGGAAAGCCTCCATAAATAAGGTACTCACTGATCGGCGCCTCTTCTCCGAGTTCTTTGGCATACGCTGCGATCTCTTTGTACACGAAGGGCCGTATGCAGAACGCCACATATCGCCCCGACAATTCCTTGGTGAATTCTTTCGACAACAATTTGGAATTACTGCCCGTAACAAAGAGCGAAATATCCTCCAGACGCAGCGTGCGACAGGCTAGATTCCAATCCTTGACCAACTGCACCTCATCCAGAAACACATAGCACTTGCCCTCCTTTCGTCGGGCCAGCACATAGGAAATCAAACTGTCTGCATCTGGAATCTCCCGCAGCAGCCGCGTGTTTTCGAAATTTAGAGAAAGAACCTGCCGTCCCGCTTGCTCCAGCTCCTCTTTGATCTGACTCAATATGACCGATTTCCCGGAGCGGCGAATCCCTGTGATGATCTTGATCAGATCACTGTCATAGAATGGACGGATCTGGGAAATGTAATGTTCTCGTAGTATCATCTGTCTCACCTCTTTTTGTTCATTATACTGAAAAGTTTTCCAAAAATCAAAAAACTGTTCAGTATAGTGAAAAGTTTTTCCATTTTTGGAAATTTGTTCACTATACTGAACAGTTTGAACATGGAGCGGAAAGGAGGCACACCTATGCTGCATCCTTTCTGCTTATTTGAAAACGACGCTATTGTTATTGTCTTTTTTTGCCTTTTCGTAAGCCTGCTACGCTTCCGCATATGTGCTGCAGGTAGCAAGCGTTGTTCCAGCGGGTTTATCATACTCAACCGGTAGCTGCGCCAAACCATTGTGAGTTTTTCTATCAGCGCCAGGCTGATTTAGCCAGACACGATTCTTAATCACCGAATACTGCTTGGCTTTCGGGTCATAATAATAGGACAATACGGGTTCCTGGCTCCAGCCTTTCCCCTCATACGTCAATTTTGTTGAGTCAAAATCTTTTTCTGTGGTCCAGTACAAGCCGACTCCGTCAGTGCCGAGCTTATCCAGCTTCAGCCCGTTGTAATACGTCCACATCGTAGCGCCCAATTCCGAAGTAAGGCTCTTTACTTTATCATCTGCAGCATCGTCTGTCTTGAGCCATACAGAGGAAAATAGCCCACGGTTGTAATCGATACCATACCCATTGCCGGGGTAACTGGTTTGCATCTGATCAAGGCGCTTCAGAACCGCTTCCATATCAAAAGTTCCCGTATTCTTCTTCGCCGTCTCCATAAGGTTCGACGCATTTCCGAACACATTCTTGATCGAGTCTGCGACTCCTGTCTGGGAGTAGATCCCCCATCCGATACCGATGATGATCGCGAGCATCAGCGCATACTCGACAAGATCCTGCCCCTTCTACGAATTTTTGTAAAATGTGAACACTTTTTTCATTCTCCTTCATTGTCTATTGTCTATATTTTAGCAAAAAAAGGATAGGGAAATCAATGCCATCCCAGTTGCTCTCACAATCAAAAACCGCCCTGCTTTGGCAGGACGGTTTTTCAAGCGCATGTATTTATCTTATTCGATAACCATGAGGAGGTCGCCGGATTCGATGCGCTGACCAGCCTTGACATGGATCTCACTCACGATACCATCCATCGGCGCGGTGATGGTGGTTTCCATCTTCATCGCTTCGGTGACGATGACGGGGTCGCCCTTCTTGACAGAGGAGCCCTTTTCGACGAGGAGTTTTACCACGGAGCCGGAGAGTGTCGCACCGACTTCGCCCGGTACGTCCTTGTCCGCTTTTCTGGAGGTATTCGCAGACTCTGCCACATGAGCGTCGTGGATCTTGATCTCGCGCGGCATGCCGTTCAGCTCGAACTGAAGCTCTCTGTTGCCTTCCATGTCCGGTTTTGTGACATTGTCAAGGCGAACGAGGAGCATCTTGCCTTCATCGATGTTGATGCGGATTTCTTCACCGACTTTCATGCCGAAGAAATAGGTCGGCGTATCGAGGAGAGAGAGGTCGCCATACTTATGATAGCGGTCCATGTAGTCGGAGAAGACCTTCGGATAGATGCAGTAGGAGGAGACATCTTCTTCACGGGTCGGGATGTGCTTCTCTTTCATTTCCATCTTGACTTCTTCAAAGTCGACATTCTCCGGCTGGCTTTCGAGGTGCGGCTTCTGTCCGCGCAGGATGATCTGCTGAAGTTTTTCCGGGAAGCCGCCATACGGGATGCCGAGCTTGCCGTCGAAGAAATCGACAACGGACTGCGGGAAGTCGAGGGTGTCTCCCTTTTCATAGATATCTTTCTCGGTCAGATGATTCTGTACCATGAAGAGTGTCATATCGCCGACGACTTTAGAGGACGGGGTGACCTTGATGATATCGCCGAACATCATATTGACCTTCGCATACATGCGGCAGACTTCCGGCCACTGGGCTCCGAGGCCGACAGCCGTTGCCTGCTGGCGCAGGTTCGAGTACTGTCCGCCAGGCATTTCATGCTGGTAAAGGGTCGTATTCGGATTCGTCATCTTGGAGTCGACGCCTGCATAGTACGGACGGACACCCTGCCAGTAGCGGTCGATGGTCTCAAGCGCATCGATATCCAGCTGCGGCTGGCGAGGATTGTTCTGCAGCGCGTAGTACATGGAGGTCATGGACGGCTGGCTGGTGCCGCTCGAGAGCGCGCCGGTCGCCACGTCCAAGATATCGACGCCTGCATCGACGGCTTTGGCATAGGAGTACAGGGTGCATCCGCCGCCTTCGTGGCTATGGAGATGGATCGGAAGATCGACGGCATCTTTCAGCGCAGAGATCAGGGCATAGGCAGCTTCCGGCTTGAGAAGACCCGCCATATCTTTGATCGCGATGATATTCGCACCGGCATCCTGCATCTGTTTTGCGAGGTCGGTGTAGTATTTCAGGGAGTACTTCTGACGGTTCGGATCCATGATATCGCCGGTGTAGCAGAAGCAGGCTTCGGCGAGCTTTTCTTTCTTGCGGACTTCATCGATGGTGACCGTCATATGGCTGAGCTGGTTCAGGCAGTCGAAGATACGGAAGACGTCGACGCCATTGTCAGCCGCCTGGTCAATGAAGTGGCGGACAACATTTTCCGGATAGTTGGTATAGCCGACGGTATTCGCACCGCGGGTCAGCATCTGGAAGAGGATGTTCGGTGCAGCTTTTCTCATCTGGCGAAGACGTTCCCACGGGCTTTCATCAAGGAAACGGTAAGCCACGTCGAAGGTCGCGCCGCCCCAGTTTTCAAAGGAGAAGAGCTGCGGGACGTGAACAGCCGTGTAGTGGATGGCATTCATGATGTCATGGGTTCTGACACGGGTCGCGAGCAGAGACTGGTGCGCATCGCGGTACGTGGTATCCATGAACATGACTTCCTTCTGGTCCATGACCCACTTGGAGAATTTCTCCGGCCCCATTTCATCGAGCAGCTGCCGGGTGCCTTTCGGCGCTTCGATCTTGTCTGCATCGAGCAGCGGAAGCGGATTGAAATCCGGCTTTTCCTGATGACCGGCACCGGCATAGCCATTGACGGTGATGTCGCCGATGTAGGAGAGCAGCTTCGTGCCGCGGTCGGAAATCATATCCGGTTCCTGCAGGAGCCACGGGTTTCTGTCGATATAATTGACATCGCAGAGCCCTTCCTGGAAATCACGGGTACGAAGCATGTTCTGCAGGAAATAGATATTCGTCTTCACGCCGGAAATGCGGAATTCTTCGAGACAGCGGAGCATCTTGTGGATGGTGTCCTTCGGATGAAGGGCATGCGCAGTGACTTTGACGAGGAGAGAATCATAGTACGGGGTGATGACAGCACCGGTATAAGCCGTGCCGGCATCGAGACGGATGCCCGGTCCGCCGCCGGAACGATAGGCAATGATTTTGCCGGTATCCGGCATGAAATTGTTCTGCGGATCTTCCGTGGTGATACGGCACTGGATCGCAACGCCTTTGTACCAGATCTCATCCTGCTGGCCAATGGCAATTTCCGGCCCGTCAAGAGCATAGCCTTCTGCGATGAGAATCTGGCTCTTTACGATATCCACATTGGTGATCATTTCGGTGACGGTATGTTCAACCTGAACACGCGGATTGACTTCGATGAAATAGAAGTGCTCTTCATCCTGATCGACAAGGAATTCGACCGTACCGACATTCACATAGTGGACATTCTTCATCAGTTTGACTGCCGCATCGCAGATGTTCTTTCTGAGTGCCTTCGGAAGAGACCACGCCGGCGCCATTTCGATGACCTTCTGGTGACGGCGCTGGATGGAGCAGTCACGTTCGAAGAGATGAACCACATTGCCGTGTTCATCGCCCATGACCTGTACTTCGATGTGCTTCGGGTTCATGATGCAGCGTTCGACATAGACCTCATCATCACCGAAGGCCATCTTGGCTTCAGAGCGCGCACGGTTATACGCTTCCTCCAGATCTTCCATGCGGTCGACATTTCTCATGCCGCGTCCGCCGCCGCCATTGACGGCTTTGATCATGACCGGGAGTCCGTAGGTTTCGGCGAAAGCCTTCACTTCATCAAAGCTGTGAACCGCACCCTTGGTCCCCGGAATCATCGGGATCTGGGCTTTTTCCGCCTGAATGCGGGCATTCACCTTGTCACCAAACATGATGAGATGTTCGACTTTCGGTCCGATGAAAATGATGCCTTCTTCTTCGCAGCGCTGAGCAAGTTTCGCATTTTCAGCGAGGAAGCCGTAGCCCGGATGAATGGCATCGACATCATGCTCCTTGCAGATGCGGATGATGTCTTCGATATCAAGGTAGGCATCGATCGGCTTATCCCCTTCACCGACCAAGTAGGCTTCGTCTGCGCGGTTTCTGTGCAGGGACAGGATATCTTCTTTCGAATAGATAGCCACGGTGCGGATGCCCATTTCACTGCAGGCTCGGAATACGCGGATCGCGATCTCGCCGCGGTTGGCTACCAGTACTTTATGGATTCGTCTCATGAGATTCTCCCTCTCAATAAAATAGAATGAACACGATGACCGCGTCATTCTGATGCGCTTTTAGCGTTTGATAGTACTATTTTAACCAGTGAAAGCTGCAAAATCAATAGTCTGTATGAATTGGTATCAATCATGGTTTTAATAAATGATATGAATGGATGGGCAATGATTTGTTATGTGTTATATATCATATTTATCATGAACATAATTGCATTATTTGAGAGTTCAGGGTTCAGGGTTCTGGGTTCAGGGTTGTGGTGGCAGCTTCGTTGCAAAATATATATTTGCGGCGAAGCCGCCACCACCATTTCTAATTTTTCATTTCTCATTCAAACGAGGCTTTCAAATGAAATCAAAGGGCGACCCGCCCCTATGGCTACCCTTGAACCCATTATCTTCCACAATATTTTCTGAAGTCGCAGAACCGGCACGCCGTCGGGAGCTCGTTCTTTTTCATTTCACAGCGCCGCGCAAAATCACGCGCCAGAATCCGCCTTGCCGTCGCATCGAATTCTTCCATCCGTTTCTCCACGCGTTCTTTGCTCATAGGAAAAACGACACAGGAGTTTTCGGCATCGCTGGTGAAGTACAGGACGAGCCTTTCCACGGAGCGGCCGAGTTTCGTTTCGACGAGGTAGGCATACACCTCGAGCTGGCTCAGGTATTTCTCCATAAGGGGACTATCCATCGGCGGTTTCTTCCCTGTCTTGAAGTCTATGACCCGTACCTTATCCCCATTTCCCGAGAGAAGGTCGATGGTGCCATTCAGGATGTAGTCATCTTTGACCAGCTCAAGAGGACACTCGGCAGCGAGCGCATCATCCCAGTTTCCTTTCCGGAAATCCACATATCCACGAATTTCTGCAAAGGCCTGCTTCAATTTTGCCTCAGGAAGCCAGCTGTTTTCTTTATCAGACAGGGAAATGTAATTCGCCATCATCCATCCATAAATGGCAGGGGGCGTCACGCGATCGGCCTCTCCGCGAAGGACCGCGCGGTGGATGTCCTCGATCGTCTCATGGACAAGCTCGCCGTACATGGCATGGCTCCCCTGCGTGCCCGCAAAGCTGTAGCCGCGATGCCAGAGATACTTCATCGGACATTCTTCATAAAGGGCGATCTGCGACGTGAAGGCGAAACGCGGCTTAAATACATTCCGCCCCACAGGGCGGCAGGTGAGGTGGTGGTAGTCCGCTTCTTTCGCATTATATGCAGGAAGAGCGGGCATGATCCATTGAAATTCTTCCGAGGTGTCCCCCCTCTTTTGAGAAGATGCGAGGACGAGGAGCGTTTCCGCGCGGGAGAAGGCCGTATAGTACTTGCGCCATAAATCAAAATTTTTCATTTCCTTCGGTGGCTCGGCAGACTTTCGTCCGCTCACCTTTTCCACCACGCGGGAAATCAGGTCACTTTCCGCATCCCAGCGCGCCCGCTCGTCGAGCGATGGCACGATGACAACGGGGTACTCGAGCCCCTTTGCCTGGTGGATATTCAGGAAGGATACGGAGCCCGAGGGCGCATAGCGCTCTTCATCTTCGTACTCATTCACGCCGTTTTCAAACCACAGCCGCAGATAGCGAGAAAAGAAGAGATGCACATCCTCCACAGTCTCCTCGCCATGCCCGTGATTCTCCGGCAGGAAAAAGCCAAAACGGGCAATTAGGCGCGTGATGGCGGACAGATTTCTGGCTGCATTCGATTCACCCCGGACTGCGCTGTCCAAAATGTCGGAAAAAGGTGCAAAGAAGAGCATCTGGTAGACGAGGTGCAAAAAAGAGGCGGGGAGTTTCTTCTCATAGGAAATGACACTCCGCGTGCGGTCCAGCCAGTCTTTCAGCGCTCGGTGCTCGGGTTTCGCGAGCATCATCCGCGCGACGCCCATGCACTCGAAGTACGTCTCGAGAATCCCCCTCGTTTCCTGCATGTCGTCCCGATTTTCCATGGAATCCGAAAAGCCGGGAAAGAGCAATAGGAGCGTCCCGATCAGCCACTCGACTTCATGGCGCTTAAAGAACCAGCCCGCCCGCGGCGCGTAGGACGCGATGCCCTTCCGTCGAAGCTGCAGCTGCAAAGCGCGCGATGCATTGCTTTTCACGGACGAACAGAGTACCGCCACTTGGTTATAGTCCGTGATCTGCCCCCGTTCCTTCAGCCCTTCGATGAATTCAGCGATCCGCGCATGGCACTCGGAAAGATCCTTCCCCGTGATGCGAAGGACGGGCGTCCCCATTTCCTCTGACGCGGCATGAATGTCCCCCTTCACATAGCGGAACATCCGCCCATCCGCTCCGCGCCAGCTTTTGAGTCCGCGCATCCAGTCCATGCAGAAGCGGACAATGCCCGGATGCGAACGATAATTCGTATCCAGCTTGAACGTATGGCATTTCTCATAGGTCTTCGAAAATCCCAGAATATTTCCGATGGACGCCCCGCGGAAGCGATAAATACTCTGGTCATCATCCCCCACCACGAAAATCTGCTGCGAAGAGCCTCCCAGAAGACGGATGAGCTGCTCTTGGATGAAATTCGTATCCTGATACTCATCGATCATGATGTACCTGATCCGTTTCTGCAAGCTGTCAAGGATCTCCGGATGGGAAGAAAGAAGCGCATAGGTCTCCTTCTGCAGGCGGGAGAAATCGATGAAATGTCCTTCCTCTTCGAGCCGCGTGTACTTCATCATCATCCGCGCGAGCACTTCTACGCGCCCGCCCAGTGCATTTCCGCAGGTCCGCCGCATTTCTTCGGGCAAGAGAAGCTCTTCGGAGAGACCGTTCACATAGCGGCAGAGCGTCTGACACTGGCGCCATGGAGAAATCCCCACCAGCTCCCCCTTCTTCAGATAGGAATCCTGTACCACACGGCGGAAATCCGGGATGGCCGCAAATTCCGAAAGATGCTCATACACCATGTACTGCTGCTCGAACTGATCCACTGCCAGATAATTCTTCGGCAGATGCGTATACTCCTGAAATTCTTTCAGAATCTTTCGGCAAATGTGATGAAAGGTACCGATGTACATCTCATGCAGATTCACCTCGATGCCCGCCTTCGTCATCACATCCGTGAGACGCGTCGTCAGCTCCTTCGATGCCTTCTGCGTGTATGTGACCAGCATGATTTCTTCCGGCTTCACCCTCTTCTCGCGGATGAGGTAAAGCACGCGCTGGATGATGGTATAGGTCTTCCCCGTCCCCGGCCCCGCGATCAAGAGCGTAGGGCCGGTCGAGGAAACAGCAGCTTTCTGAGAATCATTCATGATTTAGCTCCTTGGAAAATAGTGACTGGGGACTGGTGGTTAGGGACTAGTGACTGGTGACTGGTGACTAAATGCCGCTCGTTCCATATTTGCATGAAGCTCTGCGGCGCTTTGTTTTTAGCGCCGTACCTTTACTCTTCACTTTCTCTCGTACCATGACACAAGGTGACCGCGACTAGCACCGGCAAACACAGAACATAAGCGAACGAGTAGCGAAAGACGGAAGAGGCCGGCGTGGAAAGAAGAAGCGTCCCTGTATTTGCCAAAAGGGGAAGCAGTGCAAAGAGGAGCGTTGTTCTTCCCTGCCTGATCCAGATGAGTCCCAGAAAGAGCACGATCCAGAGCGAAAGCCCCGTCCCGATGAAATAGCTTCCCTCATACGAGACATTCGCAAGTCCCGCCTTGAGCCAAAGCGGCATCGGGAAATCCCCCGTCGCCATGCGGTCATTGTCCGCCGGCTTCATATCTTTCGTGTTCTCATCCGATAGCGCCCAGCCAAAGCGCGACTGCACGTCATACTCGAAGGGATCCAGATTCCAAAGGGCATATGTCTCTGTCAGCCAGCCTTCGACATAAATCCGCGGATTTCGAAGGCCTGTATCCACCCATGCCGACAGGAATTCTTTTTTCTGCCCATTCAGCCAGTTTCTATGGAAATGGTCATGCCACTTTACAAAGTCCACGGTATAGGGTGAGTATTCTTTCTTCCACTCTTCTTCGGTGAGAAGGTTTTCCATCAGCGTTTTCGTTTCCTCGCTTCGCTCACCACCAAGCACCATCGTGCGCCCGAGCTGCTGGAGCGGGATCGCCATAGACTCCTGAAAGAGCGGCTCCCAGTGATGGGTGCGCTGGATGACCTGTGCAGGGACGGTGGAGATCAACGCAAAAATCATGAAAAAGAGGAGAATCTCCTTCCGCTTTTCCAGAAAAAAGAGGGCAAGGCATACCAAGAGCGCGACAAGGAGACCATTGCTACGAAGCAGCATCGAAAGAAGCGCCGCAATAAGGATCCCCTGAGACGCCCTCCCCCAGCGCTCCCCTTCCGCGCGCCGAAGGAAGAGCCATACAAAGAAGAGTAGCCCCAGCGAGAAAAGGCCATCGCGCACCGCCGCGATGCTGTAATTTCCCACCATCGGAAAAAAGAGAAAGTACCCGTACAGTCCCCATCCTGCGAGGACATGTACGCGCCCTTTCACCCAGAAGGCAAAGGCGGTCAGCCCATAGGAAATCAAAAGAAGCTGCAACAGAGAAAAAAGGAAGATGACCGGCTCCCGGCTTCCCAGCGCCTCCTTCCCCCAGCTCGCACCATAACCGTATATCACCGAATACAGCCATGGAAACTGCACGCTCGCATAGAGCGGATTCTCCATCATGAAGACCGTGTCATTCATCCCCGGCGCCGGGTAAAACGAGAGAAGAAAGGGCAGCTGCCAAAGCGCCATCAGAAGGAACGCAGGAAAAAACCATGTGCGATCCGCCGACGGTCTCCTCGAATAAGAAAATCTTGAAAGGCAATGGGTCAGCCTTGGCAACAGAAGAGAAAAGAACGCCGTCCCCAGAAGAAGGATCGGCCCATCCTCAAAATGTAGAAGCGCGTACCCTGCTTCTTTGAGTGCTCCTCTCTGATCCAGCCAGTCTATCTTCACCGTGTACCAGAGCGCAGCTGTGAAGAAGAAAGAAAAGCATATATATAGGTAGAGGAAACGCACATGCAACAGTTTCATAAAAAGCTCCTAGATTAAAGGTTGTCGGGTACAGGGTTAGCCCATGGGACGTGCTGCCCTTTGATTGTTGGTGAAAGCCTCGCTTGAATGAGAAATTAGAAATGAGAAATGCGAAATGGTGGTGCTGCGCATAAAAATATGGAAGCGCCGCAGAATTTTGATAGCGCTTCGCGCCGTCGTCATCTCGAGCGTAGCCCTCGATCTTTATTGCAGAACGTTCATCGCCTGATGTGAGGCAGCACCAGGACATCATTTTCCCTCGGCGCATACACGCTGATTCCCGCAGTGCAGTAAAGATCCCTCGGCTACGCTCGGGATGACGATGCCGGAGAATCCCAGTCACTAGTCACCAGTCACTCGAGACTCCTAATCCCTAATCCCTAGCCAGTCATCCCTGCTTTCAAACTTGTAGCGACAGCTTCGCTGCAAAGTATATATTGCTCATTATACCATGTTCTCCTTTCTCTCCTATGCTATAATATGGCTAATCCCATGATTTCTTATACAGAAAGGAGCCCTTTTATGAATAGAGAAGAACGAGTCAGAGCCGCCCTTGCCGGCAAAGAAGTCGACCGCGTACCGGTCGCTGCCTGGATGCACCTCTCCGCATTCGACCAGGATCCGATTTCCCTTGCCGAGGCAGAAGTCGACCTCACAGAAAAATATGACTTCGACTATATCAAAATGATGCCCTTCGGGCTGTACAGCACGCAGGACTTTGGAAACCAGATCACCATCTACTGTGACGCACACAAAGAACCGATTGTGAAAAAATTCGCCATTCAGAGCGAAGAAGACTACGATGCTGTCCGTGCCATCCCTGCCATTCAGGGTACCTACGGCAAGCAGATCGAATTTGCCCGCGAACTCGCAAAGCGCAGAAAAGCCGGCACGCCGATCATTCAGACCATCTTCTCGCCCTTCTCCACATTGAAAAAAATGGCTGGCGATCGCCTGCTCGAAGACATCAAGACCATCCCGAAAGCCGTCCACCATGCACTCGCTGCCATCACGGCGACCACGCTTGACTTCGTCAGCTACAACATCGATGCCGGCGTCGACGGCTTCTTCTTTGCCACGCAGAATGCCGTCCGCCCGATGCTTACCCCCGCTGAATTTCAGGAATTCGGTGCATTCTACGACCTGCAGGTCATCCGTTCCTACGCAAAGAAAACCTGGTTCAATGTCGCTCACATCCATGGTGAAGACATTTATTTTCAGGAAATCGCAAACTACCCCATCAACTGCATCAACTGGCATGACCGCCATACCTTCCCGTCTCTGGCGGAAGCCCGTGCCCTCACAGACAAGTGCCTTTTAGCCGGCATCAAGTCCGCGCCTTATTTCGTAGATGGTGTCCTCAAGTATGACGATATCATCCTCGACGGGACGCCGGAAGAAATCACAGCGCACGTCAAGGACGCCATCGCGCAGGTGGATGGCAAAGGCCTCATCCTGGGCCCTGGCTGCGTCGTCAATCCGTCCGCGCCGGAAGAAAATCTCATGGCGCTCCGAAAAGCAGTAGAGCAATGAGAGTAACCAGGGATTAGGAATGACTAGGGACTGGTAGCTAGGGATTAGACTAGGAGACATCAGACTCTCGTATCGTCATTTCGAGCGAAGTGAGAAATCTTTGTCATTTGCGGGACCGCCGCTTTCCCTACATGTGCCGCGCACTTCTCCGCTTTCCTCATCTGTTTTTCATGCCGTCTGTGCCCTATCCGCCCCTACGGGGCACCTTCCCCTTGAGGGGAAAGCTGACGATACGAGGGAAACCTGCTATCAAGAGACCTTCGGGCATCGCCCCGTTTCGTCATCCTGAGCGGCGAGAAACGTCGTAGGTGAGATAACGAATGCCAGAACAGCTGCGACCTGAGCCATCGATCTCGGCGAAGCCGCCACCACAATCCCGAACCCTGAACCTTGAACCTTGAACCTCACCTAAAAACCGCTGTCCGAAACCATTCGGACAGCGGTTTTTTCTATTCGTGATTCAATTTCCCTTTCAGATCATGATCCGTCATCGCGCAGACGCAGGAGTCAGACCAGACATTCTCTGCCGTCTCGATCATATCGATGATGGTGTAAATCGGAAGGATGAGCCCCATGATGCCGATCGGCGCGCCGATACCGCTCATGAGAGAGAGCGTCAGGAAGTAGCATCCCATCGGTACGCCTGCATTGCCGACAGCGGCGAGTACTGCGACGATGAGCCATGTGAGCATGGTCGTCATCGAAAGCTCGATCCCCGCATTCTGCATGACGAAGAGCGAAGTGATCAGTATGAAGGCTGCGCATCCGTTCATGTTGATGGTCGTGCAGATCGGAAGTACGAAGCGGGAAACCGCTGGATCCGCTTTAAGATTCTTCTCTGCCGAGGCCAACGTGACAGGGAGTGTGCCCGCCGAGCTCTTGGTGAAGAGAGCGACCGCAATGGCAGGAGACATTTTCTTGAAAACATCGATCGGATTCAGTCCGCGAGCTAAGAGGAAGAGCGGCAGGATAAGGAAGAACTGGATACCATTGCTGGCCATGATGACGAGCGTGTATTTCCCGAGCGCCCCTACGATGACCCCTGCTTCGATCTGGGCAGAGAGCTGACCGGCAAAAGCCAGAATGCCGACAGGAAGAATGGCGAGAAGCGCTTTGATCAGCGTAAAGAGGAGCTCCTGAAAACCAAAGATGCCCTTCAGGAGGACTTCGCGATTCTCCGTCTTCGGCATGAAGGCAAGCCCGAGGCCGAAGGAGGCTGCGATCAGCATGACAGCAAGTACATTGCCGGACAGGAATGGCTGCAGAATGTTATTCGGAATGACATTCAGGATGTGGTCATAATAGGTGACCGTTCCCAGCTTCTGCGGCACGCTCGAAGCCCCTGCACTTGCCAGATCGGTCGGCAGATTTCCCGGCGTCACCCAGAGATACATCGCAAGCCCGATGCCCGCTGCAAAGACGGTGGTAAGAAGCGTATAAACAACTGCGTGTGCAAAAATGCGGCCGGTTTCCTTCTTGCCGCCGAGAGCAGCCAGTGTCGTGATGACAGCGAGCGCGATCGTCGGTACCGCGATGAACTGGAACAAACGGGTGAAGATCGTCGCGATAAAATTAAAGAGCTCATTCAAAGGCTTGATCCCAAGCCAGCCCAAGGCAGCCCCCACGACCAATGCCAGAATCCAGAGAACAAACTGCCGTCCCTGCTTCTTGGTCTGGTGCTCTTTCAGCACGCTCTGTGCTAAATTTTTGACATCCTCATTTTTATTCATATCAATTTCCTCCTATGGCGATCTATGAAAAAGAGTACAGAAACGGCTTGTATGGATGCAGCAATGCCCGCGAAACATGGCTCACAGGGAAGGCGCTTCATTTCAGGCAACAAAAAAGCCCTTCCTCCCCCATGGGACGAAAGACTCGTGATTCTCACCCAATTTCACCGCTGCGTCACCGCATCGGCCTCTCTAAGTCCAAGCAGACTCTGATCCTGTAACGGGAATCCCCGGAAGAGCCTACTTCATTTCGGTCTCCTGGCTCTGAAACGCACTTCAGCAAAGTTTCTCTGTCCGCTTGCACTGTCCGGACTCGCTAAGAGAAGAAATCCCTGCGTACTCTTTTTCTTCATCGCTTATTGGACATACTATAGCATGGATAAAGGAACGTGTCAAATTTCTCTAAAAAAAATTCCAGGAAAACGCTGGTTCAATCGCAGAATCTGTGTTTCCCTGGAAAGCACGGGCCTCTTTCCTCTATGTCCCTCATTTCAGAGTCTCTCCTATTTTTGCGACTCGCTATTTTTATACTCTTCCCAACGTTCCTTCACTTATGGTAAGATATAGAAAATAATCTTTTTATTTCTGTTAGAAGGGAGACGTTCCCTCATGGGTATGCTCAAAGAATTCAAAGACTTTGCCCTTCGCGGCAATGTGGTAGACATGGCAGTCGGTGTCGTCATCGGCGCTGCATTCGGAAAAATCGTTTCTTCTCTGGTCAGCAATGTCATCATGCCCCCGCTGGGCTACCTTCTGGGCGGTATCGATTTCTCCAGCCTTTTCATCACCTTAGGCGGCGCCCCTGTCTCCACGCTCGCAGAAGCGAAAGAGCTCGGCGTCCCGGTCATCGCCTATGGAGAATTTCTGAATGCAGTCATTGATTTCCTGATCATTGCTTTCGTTATCTTTATCACCATCAAGCAGATCAATCACTTCTTCCCGAAAGCTCCGCCAAAGGAAATCAGAAAATGCCCCTACTGCAAAGAAGCGATCGCAGATGATGCGACCCGCTGCCCGCACTGCACGGCACAGCTCTGACACGTCTCTTTCGCCAGCAAAGGCGGTGTGACCAAACTGTATGTTTTGTCACACCGCCTTTTTACATTCGCTTTCCCTATGAAACGCCTAAAGCCTCCCCGAAGGGAGGCTTTTTAGAGGTGTTTGGAGTTGTTGAGAAAGATTTGTAACAATGAGTGGAATCATCGCGGCCAATGGTGATTTCCTTTTGTTTACGATTCTATATTACCTCAAATCGTCCTCATTGTCAAGTATTGTTTATTGCTTTCGGAAACAATAATTAACAATCATCCTTCGTAAACTTCAAATTCATCCTTGCCGGCGCCGCAGACCGGGCATACATAGTCTGCCGGCAGATCTTCAAACTTGGTTCCCGGGGCGATGCCATTGTCCGGATCGCCTTTGGCTTCATCGTAAATCCATCCGCATACCGTGCATACATACTTTTTCATAGTCGTTCCCTCCTTTGGGAAAACTCACAGTTCAGACGCATGGCGACTTCCCTGCAGGAAGGAAATGCCGGTTCGCTCGCAGCTTTCGATTTTACAAGAGTGAAATCGAAAGTGATCGGATCCGTATTTCTCTTCCTTCTATATTTACATTTCTCTATATAGTATTATATCACAATATTCATATAGTTCAATATCGAATGATATGTTTTTTCCCTCGCAAAAAGTCATCTCCTCGCCCCCATTGACCAAAAGGTCCTGACCTTATATAATAGGTATCGCAAGCCATGCGAGCGTGGCGGAATTGGTAGACGCACAGGATTTAGGATCCTGCGCCTTGTGCATGGGGGTTCGAGTCCCTTCGCTCGCACCAAAAAAGCACTGTGGATCTCACAGTGCTTTTTTATTGGCAGTCACCTTTTTCGCTAAAGCCGATCTCTCAGAAATTTACAATCTTCCCATAGTAAGCGCATTCGAGGATCTTTGCCATAGCTTCCGCATCTGCCTCACGCGGGTTCTCCGGAGTGCAGGCATCAAGGACGGCATTCTTTGCAATGGCATCCTTCTTGGCAAGGTACAGCTCCTCAGGCACCCCATAGTCTTTGAGTGTCAGCGGGATGTCCATCTTCTGATTCAGTTTCTGGATGGCTTCCTCATAAGAAATGACAAGTTGTGCATCGGTGCGTCCCGGAAGGCCGGCCACGCGGGCGAGGTCGGCATAGCGCGAAAGGCAGGCTTTCTTGTTGAACTGGATGACATACGGCATCAGGATGGCATTCGCACACCCATGCGGGATATGGAAGACGGCACCGATCTTATGCGCGAGAGAATGTGTGATCCCCAGAAGGCCATTCGAGAAGGCCATGCCGGCAAGGCACTGCGCGATATGCATTTTGCCTCTGGCTTCCTTGTCTCCATGATACGACTCTACGATGTTGTCAAAAATATCGGAGACAGCCTGCTTGGAGAGTGGTTCCGTGAAACCATTCGCAAACTTCGACACATAGGACTCGGTCGCATGTGTCAGCGCGTCCATGCCTGTATGCGCGGTGAGTTTCTTCGGCATGGTGGCCGGGATGTCAAGGTCAAGGATGGCTAGATCCGGCGTCAGGTTGAAATCAGCGAGCGGATACTTGATGCCTGTCGAGTAGTCCGTGATGACCGAGAAGGCCGTGACTTCTGTCGCAGTCCCCGATGTGGATGGGATCGCGACAAAGATCGCCTTCTGACGAAGCGGCGGCAAAGAGAATGGCTTTTTGATCTCATCGAATGTCAGATTCGGATATTCATAGAAGACCCACATGGCCTTGGCTGCATCGATCGGTGAACCGCCGCCGATCGCCACGATCACGTCCGGCTGGAATTCTTCCATCAGCTTCGCGCCCTTCTGCACTTCTTCGATGGACGGATCAGGTGTGATACCTTCGAGCGTATAGGTAGCAAGTCCTGCGTCCTTCAGCACTTTTTCCGTCTTCTGAAGGAAACCGCCTGCCCGCATGGAATGACCACCGGTGCAAATGAAAGCTTTCTTGTGACCTTTCAGCAAAGACAGCTCATCAATGGCTCCATGACCACAATAAATATCTCTAGGTAATGTGAAACGGAACATAGTGACTCCTCCTTTATATATTTGAAATGGTGACCGATCACCGGTGACCAGAGACCGATCACATCCTCTCTCTGCTTATAGTATACACTCTTCTGGACAAACTGGAACATGTATGCTCATTTGATATGAAGGAAGCATTGGAAATGAGTTAAAATCATGAATCAATCCGTCTATTCACCAGCCTAGTGAGATTGGCTGCAAAAGCTAAGCGCCGAAATCAGCGCCCAGTCCCTGATCATCAGTCACTAGTATTGCAATTTGTCAACTTTTAGACTTAGTTAGAAGTGAGAGGTGGCGGAAGGGAGCGCACAATTCATATAGCGCCCCAATACCTCTCATTTTATATAAGAGCTGATTTGCTGGATTTGCTGATTGATATAAAATTTCACGGCGCTTTCAAATTTTATGCGCCGTACTTTCACTCCTAACTCCTAACTCCTCACTTGATCTGGAAGTCGACTTAAGGAAACGCAACACTAGCCACCCGTTCCGCTATCACGTATAATAGAAGGAAACGGAAAACGGGAAAGGAATCACTTATGGAAGACGCGAAACATACCACTTTTGTCCACGATCATGGCGACGGACATGTCCACACCCATGTGATCGGGCACACCCATGACGGACATCATCACAATCACAGCCATACGCATGACCCGCAGAAGATCAAAGCAATCATGAATCGGATTTCCAAATCCATCGGCCATATGGAGTCAATCAAGAAGATGCTCGAAAACCAGCGGGACTGCGCCGATGTCCTGATCCAGCTCGCCGCGGTGCGCGCGGAGATCAATAATACCGGCAAGCTCCTCCTGAAGGAGCATATGGAGCACTGCATCGTAGAAGCGGTGCAGGAGAATGACCAGGAGGCCATCACGCGCATGAACCAGGCGATCGATATGTTCATGAAATAATATATGAACCTTAAAAAGCGCGGATGCCATCGGATGAGGGTGGCGTCCGCGCTTTTTTGCTTTTATCCTACGCCAGCGGCTTCGAGCAAACGGCGAGTATAGCTGTCCTTCGGATGGCGCAGGATTTCTTCTACAGCTCCCTGCTCGACGCATATTCCCTGGTGCATGATGAGGAGCGTGTCACAAAACTGCTCCATGAGCGCGATGTCATGACTGACGAAGAGAAACGAAAGCCGTTTCTCTTTTTTTAATGCAATCAAAAGCTCTACGATATCCTGCTCCGCCAAGGGATCCAAAGCGCTGGTCATTTCATCGCAGACAAGGATCTCCGGCTTCAGCACGATCGCTCTTGCGATGGCAGCCCGCTGACATTCGCCGCCGCTGACTTCGTGCGGTTTTTTCGCGAGGATCTTCCAAGGAAGCAGGCATGCCTCCGCGGCCTGCCTGACGTTTTGCTCCGCAGCCGCCCCTTGGACGCCCTGCTCTGACAGCCCTTCCCTGATGCTCTCCTCCAGTGTCCAGCGCGGGTCAAAAGATTCGCGAGGCATCTGAAAAATCATCTGCAGTTGCTCCCAGAGATGACGCAGTCCCTCTTTCCCCTCTAAAGGGCTTCCATGGAACAGGAGCTTTCCTTCGGAAGGTAAGAGCAGCCCCGCCGCCATCCTCGCCAGCGTACTTTTTCCGGAGCCGGAGGCTCCCGCGATGCCAAGGGCTGTCCCTTTTTGCAAAGTGAAGCTGACCTCATGCACGGCTTCGATGGTCTGACCTTTCTTTTGAAATCTTCGGGTGAGGCCCCGCCCTTCCAGTAGAATCTCCATGACGTCTCCCGTCCAATGCATGGTAAGAAAATGCTGATAAAATGCCCGTACCTGCGGCAGAGATTTCATCCCCAAAGAAATCAAAAAGTCCGGCGGCAAGAGCGTCCCGCGAAGAACAACCGCTTCGTGTAGTCTTCTTTCGGATGCTGCCACAGGTCTTCCGCTCTTCCCTGCTCTACGACATGTCCCTGACGGAGGATCATCCCCTGATCCGCGAGCTGCCGCGCGACCTCCATTTGATGCGTGATGCAGAGGAGCGATCCTTTGATTTCCTTTTTCACCAGCAAAAGCTCTCGTACCACTTCCTGCCTGGCGAGTACATCGAGCGCACTGGTGGGCTCATCCGCCAAGATCAGCTCCGGCTCCGGCAGGAGCGCACTCACGATGCCCACGCGCTGCATCATACCGCCGGAGAGCTCCGAGGGATAGCTGTCCCAAATCCGGCTGGCTTCCTCCAGTCCGAGCTTTTGCATGAGCGAAAAGGCTTTTTCCCGAAGTGAAGATGCCGAAGTCCGGCCATGCGCTTCCATCGCCTCATGGATCTGACTCCCCACCGTGCGGATGGGGCAAAAGGCGTCCTTCGTATCTTGAAAAATGGTGGTGATCTCCTTCCCCAGCAGGCGCCGCCTTTCTTTCGTGCTCATTTCCAAAAGGGGCTGTCCTTGGAAGTCTATATCGCCGGTGGTGATGCGACCTTCGGGAGGAAGCAGACCCAGGATGGCCTTGCAAAGCGTGGTCTTTCCGCTGCCGGACTCGCCGACAATGGTCAGGCATTCACCTTGGGAAAGCGTAAACGAAATGTCCCGGGCCGCTGCCTTTTCTCCGTATGCGATAGAGACATGGGAGAAGCGTAGGACTTCCGTCCCACTCATTGTACATCCAGCTCCCCGGTGATTTCATAATAGTCTGAAGGATGGGCGGCAAGGCCGGTCACGCCTTTGCGGGACAAGATCCCCATCTGCAGATAGGAAATGAAGTAAAAGGCATGATCATCCAGAATGACCTGCTGCATCTCTATCGCGAGCTGATTTCTCTTCCCTGTATCAAAGGTCTGGTGCATCTCTTTGGCAAGGGCTTCCAGACGGTCGTTGTGATAGAAGCCGCGGTTCTTGGTCGACTGATCCAGCGCACAGGTATGGAAGAAATACTCCGGATCCCCCGTGGGCGCGGTGACAAGCGCGCTGGCATACACATCATAATTCCCCGTTTCAAGCACTTTCAAATGGTCCGACGAGCACTCGACATCCACCTTGATCCCGATCCGCTTCAGATTATCCTGCACAAGCTCGGCAAGGGCGGGAAGCTCCATGCGGCCCGGATATGTCAGCCAGCGGATGGTCAGGTCTTTCCCGTCCTGATCCACATAGCCGTTTCCATCCGTATCCTTCCAGCCCGCCTCCTCGAGGAGCTTTCTGGCTTCATCAGCCTGATACGATACGCCATGCACATGCGATGCACCGAATGGAAGGGCTTTCGGGAAGGGACCGACGGCGATCTCTCCGTGTCCTGCCAGCAGATGATTCACAAATCCTTCGCGATCGATCGCCATATCGATCGCCTTTCTCACGCGGATATCCTGCATGACGGGCGAATGCATATTGACCTGCGCGAAGAAATTGCGGCTGGTGGCTACCTTGGAAATCTGAAATTTCGAAGAATCCTCAAACAGCGGATAGCTGGCGTAAGGCAGTCCATACGTAGCATCGACATTACCAGCCTGCAGCGCAGCTGTCATCGCATCTCCATCGGTGACAGCCTTCACGATCAGATGGTCCACTTTCGGGCTGCCATTCCAATAGGATGTATTCTTGTGCAGATGGATTTCTGTATCCGTCACAGAGTCCGCCACATAAGGACCTGTCCCTGACACCCGGCCATCCTTCCTGTCCGCTTTCATATCCACAATGGCCGCATAAGGATCGCAAAGATAAAAAATGAGACTCGGGCAGGCTGCCTTCGTGTGAATGCGGACTGTATTTTCACTGGCATCGATCCGATCGATTTTAAGGTCAAAGGCCGCTCTTGGATTCTTCGCCACCAGCGCCTCCAGACATTCCTTCACAGCCTCTCCGTTCATGCTTCGCCCGCTGGAGAAAGAGATCCCCTCACGGAGCTCTATATCCACCGTGCTGTCATCGACGTATGCGAAATGCTTCGCCAGCCATGGCTCCGGAGTCATCGCATCAGACAAGCGGAAGAGCGTCTCCCCTACGCCATAGCGCACGGTGCTCCATCCGGAATAATTCTCGTGCGGATCGAGTCCTGCATCTCCCATCTCCCTGCCATACCCGGTCGTAGCATAGACCAAGGTCTTTTCGCCGGATGCCTTCTCTCCGCCGCCGCAACCGCCAAGTGCAAGTGATGTGAAAACAAGTGCAGTCAATACTGCTTTAGAAATCCTGTTCATGCGTTACTCCTTATAGAAAATATACATCATAATCCCAGTGACAAGTTTAAAAGCAGGGATGAATGGCTAGTGGCTAGGGATCAGGGATTAGGGATTAGGGATTAGGAGCGCAGGGTGACTAGTCACTCTCTCGTATCGTCATTTCGAGCGCAAGCGAGAAATCTTCTGTGCAAACCGATAAACAATGGATGTGCGAAAGCAGAAACACGTAGCGCCAAATCGTCGTTTCCCTGCCAGTGCCTATGTGATACTGACCGCAGTACAAGAAAGATCCCTCGGCTGCGCTTCCGATGACGATACGGGAAAGGGATACCCCAAAAAAGTTTGAAAGCAGGGATGAGTGGCTAGGGACTGGTGACTGGTGGCTAGTAGCTA
>UQQQ01000021.1 GCA_900543165.1 uncultured Dialister sp.
CCGCTTAGCTTTATGTCACTCCCCGTCTTACAGCGGTATCCGTTCATCGTTTGCAAAGAGTGTAGCGGTCATCAATCAGTCTCTTTTATGGTTTGTTTTAGACCTTGAAAGCTTGTGTAAACTCAAGAAAAATCTTATTTACACAAACCATTCTACACTCTCGCTCTGCAAGAAGCTTTCGAGCATCGCCTTATTTATACTCCGCGGCGCTTCTGATTTTTATGCGCCGCACCAGCACTCCTCACTTCTAACTGGCGAGCAAAGCTTTCATACACAATTAAGGGACGGCACGCCTTCGGGACTAACCCAGAACCCTACAAACTTAATTTTGTTTCACGTGAAACATGATGCCTTGCCTTTCAACAATAACAATCATATTTTCAAAGGAGAGAACGACCATGGAAAAAGAAATGCCTGAGATCAAGATCGACATTGACCGCTATCGTGCCAAGGAAGGCGACAAGATCAACCTCAAAAAAATGGCTACCGCCTGCGATATCGATATCGACAAGGAAGCCGTCAAGACAGCGGCTTTTCCGAAAGCATTGGAAGAGATCAATCTGCTGCAGGCAAAGCTCTATGCACAGAGTACCTATGGGCTCATCATTGTCCTGCAGGCGATGGATGCGGCAGGCAAGGATGGGACGATCAAGTACGTCTTCTCGCATCTGGATCCGAATGGCGTCCATGTCGTTTCCTTCAAGCAGCCGAACAGTGAAGAAAAGGATCATGACTACATGTGGCGTATCAATCGCGCGCTGCCGCGCCGCGGGGATATCGGCATTTTCAACCGTTCGCACTATGAGGATGTCATCGTGACCCGCGTGCATGACCTCATCAAAGATGACAAGCTGCCGCAGAATCTGGTCAATAAAAATATCTGGGATACCCGCTATCGGCAGATCAAGGACTGGGAGCGCTATCTGGGGGAGAATGGCTTCCATGTCATCAAGATTTTCCTCCATGTATCGAAAGATGAGCAGCGTGACCGTCTGGCTGAGCGCATCCTGAACAAGAAGAAAAACTGGAAATTCTCCATGGCGGACATCAATGAACGCCGCTACTGGGATCGTTATCAGGAGCTTTACAGCGAGATGATCACGGCGACCAGCACAAAGGATGCGCCGTGGTACATCGTTCCGGCGGATAACAAGTGGTATACCCGCTTCGTCGTCTCGCAGATCGTCATCAAGGCGCTGCGTGATATTGCTCCGGAATTTCCGGAAATGTCGAAGGAAATCAAGAACCAGCTCGACGAATTCCGCCGTCTCATCGAAAGCGGCAATGTCGGCATGATCGAAGAAATGCAGGACATGATGAAAGGCGGGAACTAGGGACTGGTGACTAGAGACTAGGAGACTAAAGACTGAAGATTAGTGATTTGAATACTACTTTAGGGCATCGCTCTATATATTTGCGGCGAAGCCGCCACCACCATTTCTAATTTCTTATTCAAGCGAGGCTTTCATTCGCGATCAAAGAGCGGCACGCCCCGCGGGCTAACCCTGAATCCGCCAACTCTTCACCTTTACATGGAATGGTATAATAAGATATATATGACCAATATCCTATGACACTTTCCCTGATTTTTTCTACGAGGTGAAGATCATGAAAAAGACAATCGCTATGATGCTGGCTCTGGCTGCCATCTCTACGACCGCATTCGCATCTCCTCAGACGACGTTCCGTCCGGGTGAATTTGAAATCAATGCAGGCATGTGGGACTCGGCGGCTCGCACCGCCGGCTATAAGTCGGATGGAGAATGGAATTTTCTGGGCGGCGTGAGCTATGGGATCACCGATAAATGGGCAGCGCAGTACCAATACACCGGCCTTCACACCGATCATACGAATGGAAATATGAATGAACTCAATGCGGTGTATTCCCTGCATCCGCAGGTCGCTGCCTTTGCGGGCTGGAACCGCATCGCCATGAAGGACTATCCGTCCGGCATGCTGGATAACGGCAAAGCGACCAACAATATTTTCCAGCTGGGCGTCGTAGCCCGTCAGCCTGTGACGGACGTCGTCGATGTCTATGCGAAAGGGGCTCTCGGCACGGAAGAAACTTCCATGTGGGAGGCTGGCGTGAATATGGCTGTCGACAGCAATGTGGATCTGACCGCCGGCTATCGCTATATGAATATGCGCGGCAATAGTGACCGCAATGTTTCTTATAAGGGATTCATGGCCGGCGTCTCCTATCGTTTCGGCGGACATGATCCGGTCGCTTCTTATGAGGAAGAACCTTCGAAGAATTATGATTTTGAAGAAGATGAGCCTAGCGATGTGAGTGTCGTAAAGACGGAGGCTCCATCAGAAGCAGCGCCGGTAGAAACACCGGCTAAGGCACCGGAAAATGATTACTATCTGAACAGTGTCCTTTTTGAAAGTGACTCGGCAGATATCCAGAATGCCCAGAAGGTGAATCTGGATGCTTTCGTGAAGCAGGCCAAGGAAACCGGCCATGTCTTCAAGCTCGTCGGCCGCGCGGATCCGACCGGCAGTGCAGAGTATAACAAAGAACTCGCTGCCCAGCGCGTGAAGAGCGTCAAGGAGTACGCTATCGCGCAGGGCGTCGATGCGACAAAGCTGGTCGAAATGGTGAAAGGGGCAGACAGTGACAGCAAGGATCACGCTGCCGCTCGCCGCGTCGATATTTTTGAGCATAAATAATGTGATACATACACAAAAAACGCTCGTCCTTTTTTTAGGGCGAGCGTTTTTTGTGGGTTCAGGGTTAGCCCCTCGGGCGTGGTGCCCTTTGATTCTGGATGAAAGCCTCGCTTGAATGAGAAATGCGAAATGGCTATTTTCTCGTATCGCAAACCTCATCCTAAACTTCAGGGTGGAGTCTTCACCGCGCCGATTTAGCCTTCCCCTCGAGGGGAAGGTGCCCCGAAGGGGCGGATAGGGTACCTGCGGTATGAAAGACAGCTGAGCTAAATGGGAAATGCGCCTGCAAACATAGTGGTACTCATGTAAGCATCTGAGCGTCGTTGGCGCGATCCCTCTTCCCTATGCAGGGAAGGCTTATATAGAGGCGGCTTCACCGAGAATATGTATGGGGTGATGCTCGAAAGTAGTATTCAAGTCACCAGTCACCAGTCTCTAGTCTTTAGTCTCCTAGTCTCCTAGTCACCAGCCACCAGTCACCAGTCACTTAAGACTCCCTAATTCCCAATTCCATGGCCAGCTCCGTTGCATTCTCTACGATGCATGTCGCGCCATGGCGGGCGAGAAAGTTTTTATTTCTAAATCCCCATGTGACGGAGATGCAGGCAAGGCCGGCGTTTTTGGCTGTTTCGATGTCTACTTCCGAGTCACCGATATAGATGGCCTGTTCTTTCGGAATGGAAAGGTCATGGAGAATGCGATCAAGCATGTCGGGGGCAGGCTTTCTGCGGATGGCAGGGGAGTTGCCCATGATGGCGTCAAAAAGACCGGGGAAATGCATGGCGGCAAGTTTCTTTACATCCGCTTCGTCCTTGTTTGAGGCGACTGCGGTACGGATTCCTCTTCTTTGAAGTGCGGACAGGAGAGCAGGGATGCCGTCGTAGGGAGCGGTGTGAAGGTGGCAGTGTGCGCTGTAGTAGGGAACGAAGATCGACTGCAGGCGAGCGGTGTCCTGCGATGTAAGACCGTAGGCAGAAAGCGGCGTAGGATTTTCTACATACTCCAAGTCTTCACCGGCGCAGCCGGCAGCCATGGCGAGTGCTTTCTGCATGTCGGCTTCGATTCCGCAGCCGTAGCAGAGCTTCACGAGCTCTGCGGGAAATTCATGAGGTTTTCCCAGCTTGGAAAGTGCGTAATTGGTACAAATCGTAAGGTCTGTGATGGTATCGAGGATAGTGCCATCCATATCGAAGAGAACTGCCTGGTACATGATGGGCTCCTTTTTAGTGATAGTGACTAGTGACTGGTGACTAGGGATTAGGGATCAGGAGGCTCTAGGGACTCATGACTAAATACTACCTTCGGGCCTCGTCATTATTTCTACTCCGCGGCGCTTCTGATTTTTATGCGCCGCACTCCCCTCTTTGATCCCCCTGAACCTGCTTTTCTCTATTCTAGCATCCCCTCATCCATTCTGCTATAATGGTTTACAAATATACAATGGGTTTACAATGCAGCTTGGAAGGAAAGAAGGAATCAATATGCATTTGACTATGATGCACATGGGGGTCATCATCGCGACGCTTGCGCTGGTGATCGGGATCGGGATCTACTGTTCAAGATCGGTGAAATCAGCAGCGGGCTACAGTGTCGGCGGACGGTCGGCGGGGGCGCCGCTGGTCGCCGGGAGCATCGCAGGGACGGTGGTCGGCGGCGGCGCTACGGTGGGTACGGCGCAGCTGGCGTATCATTTTGGTCTCTCCGCGTGGTGGTTCACACTGGGGAGCGGTATCGCTTTTATCATCATGGGGCTTTTTTATGCGAAGAAAATGCGCGGCACGGGGCTTGAGACGATCCCGCAGTTTCTGGCGATGCACTACGGGAAGAAGGCGGAGGAGCTTTCTTCGGTAATTTCCTCCATCGGTATCCTTTTTTCTGCGGTAGCGAGCTGTCTGCCGGGGATAGAAATCGTAGCGGAGGTCTTTCATGTCGATGCGTATACCGCTTCAGCGCTTCTGATCTTTCTGGTCGCTGCCTATACATTCTTTGGCGGGATGAAATCAGCGGGGATCGGCGGCATGCTGAAAATGGGAATCATCTGGGTGGCGCTCTTCATCGCAGGATGGGAAGCCTTTCGGGCGGTCTATGAGACTGCGGCGTGGAGCCAGTTTCCCGCTGCTCAATTTTCTCTCTTCGGGCGCGGCGTAGAGCCTGCGCTGGCGAATCTTTTCTCTGTCCTCGTGGGGGTACTCTGTACGCAGACTTATATCCAGTGCATTTTCTCGGCGGATACGCCGTCCACTGCATCGGCGGGCTGCTTTTTGGCGGCAGCCATCGTCATTCCTGTCGGTCTGCCTTCTGTCGCAGTCGGTCTCTATATGGAGACGTTGTATCCGGATATCCAGCCGATCATGGTGCTTCCGACATACCTCATCAATGAAGTGCATCCGCTCCTCGGGGGACTTGCCATGGGCGGCATCATCCTGTCGCTGATCGGCGGGATCGGCGGGCTCGCGCTCGGTATCGGTACGATGATTACACGCGATATGATCGTGCCGCTCTGCCGCATGACCGATGACCGGAAGATGCTGACGGTGAATAAGCTGACCGTGCTTTTCGTCATGCTTCTGGCCTGCTTCATCGCCATCCTGAATCGCGGGAGTGAGGTGCTCTTCTGGACGTATATTTCCATGGCGCTTCGCGGCGGCGGGATGTTCCTGCCCCTGACGCTTGCTGTTTTCTGGCCGGGGCATGTGAAGAGATCCTGGGCTGTCTTCTCTATGCTCGGCAGTACAGCAGCCTCGCTCCTCACGGCGACGGTGGTGAAGCTTTCCATTGATCCGCTTTTCGTCGGGCTGATCGTGAGCGCGATACTGCTCCTGCCAGGGATCCGGATGGAGAAAGCGGAACTTGCCAAATAACCCATATAAAAGCCGCTCCCCTGCAGGCATTTGCAGAACCGATGCATTGACAAGGGCTGGTTAACCTTGCTATACTTTTTATGAACCGGGATTTCAGGTCCCGGTTATATTTTTATTTATTATGTAAACTTTAGTATGACAAATAGGTTAACTATTAAAGGGGGAAGGCATGAACGATGCAAAAAGGGTAGGCATTCTGGGGACGGGGAGTTATATACCGGAGAGAGTCGTCACGAATGATGATTTAGCCAAAATACTTGATACCAATGATGAATGGATCCGTACGAGAACCGGTATCCGGGAAAGACATTTAGCCGCGAAAAATGAAAATGCTTCCGATATGGCTGTGGCAGCGGCGGACAGAGCCATAGAAATGTCCGGTATCAGAAAGGATCAGATAGGATTTATTATTTTGGCCACGGGTACGCCGGATTATCTGATTCCGAATACGTCGAGCCGTGTGCAGGATAAACTGGGGCTTGACCATGCAGGAGCTGTCGATATTTCAGCGGGCTGTGCCGGATTCATACATGGTCTTTTTATGGCGAAGGGGCTTGTTGCTGCAGGACTGTTTGATTATGTTCTTGTCATTTCATCAGAAATGTTATCGCGGCATCTGGACTGGAATGACCGCAATACATGCATTCTCTTCGGTGATGGGGCGGGGGCTGCTATCGTGGGACGAGGCGGCAGGCTGGAAATCCGTTCCTTTGATACGGGATGTGATGGGAGCTCTTGGGATTGTATCCATATACCGGCCGGAGGAACGGCAGAGCCTATTTCAGAAGAGGCCATTCGAGAAGGCAGGCTGTATCTTCATATGAAGGGGAAAAAGGTTTTTGAAGCGTCTGTCCGGCATATGAGAGAGACTGCTGAAAATGTGTTGCAGAAAGAAGGCATCACCAAAGATGAGGTGGGACTTTATCTTTTCCATCAGGCGAATGTTCGGATCATTCAGTGTTTGGCTGGGAAGATGGAGATTCCGTGGGAGAAAATTCCCATTGAATTGGATCGGTTGGGAAATACAGGCCCTGCTTCTGTAGCTATTGCGCTGGATCTAGCTATGAGGGGCGGGCGCATTTCAAAAGGAAGCTATGTGATGATGAATGGATTCGGAGCTGGCTTCATCTGGTCGAGCCTGCTATTAAAGGCGCACTGAATCAAAAAGAGCTCCCGCGGGAGCTCTTTTTGATTGGCTTATTCGACATCTACGGTGTCTGGTCTGCCTGCGTCATCAAGACCCAGGTAAGCCACTTCTCTGACATGACCATCATAGGTCAGAGTGATGTGGTAATGGAAGGTCTGTCCATCGAATACTTCATCACCGAGCATAATAGCGGTGGTGTAGCTGTCCGGACGGTAGTCTCTGACGGTATCGCCGACGACCGGGAACTGCAGGAATACGTATTCCTCACCCTGGTAGCTTACGCCGCCGTAAACACGTTTCAGATCAGCGACGAGATATTTGTCGACGCCATTGACGATGATGCTCTTTTCAGTTACTTCTGCCATGTTTATCACCTCACGACCAATTTATAGCAAGGAAATTGCTATTTCTTCTTATAATATAACACTTTTTCATAATAAACAGAAGAGGAAAAATTTCTAGGGAAACGCTGAGTAAATCGTTATCAGATTTTACTCTTGAATTTTTATGCATGGCGAGGAATAACCTGACTCTGCGATTTAATCAGCGTTTCCCTGAAACCGCAGACAGGCCGGAAATGAAGGAGCGAAGGCGGCGCGTTTCCCTGGTGATCGGAGCAGCGGTCTTTTCCTATCCCTTTTGGCAGAACACGAGAGGCCGGTCACGCCATTCCATGATTTTCTTGACATTCCATGCCTGCTCTGTTACCATTTATAGAAATATTTCAATTCATTTAAGAAAATGTATTATATGAATCTTGACTGACTGATGGAGCATTTATGGAACAAATCTACATTGATACGGCGAAAATTTTAAAAGCGATCTCCGATCCGAAGCGGTTGAAGATCGTCGACATGCTGTCCTGTCATGCCCAGTGTGCCAATAAGCTGCAGGAAGCCTTCGCCATCACCCAGCCGACGCTTTCGCATGATATGAAGGTGCTGGTTGAGTCCGGTCTGGTTCTTGACCGTCGTGATGGGAAGCACATTTTTTATACGCTGAATCCGGATGCGTTAGATGAGCTGCACACCATCATGGGGATGATCTTCAAAAAGAAAAAACGCTGCTTTGCAGATCAATAAAACGAAGCCGAGAGGCTTCGCTTTTTTGATGAAGAAAGGTTTGGGAGCGATGATTGAGAGAGCCTGGCGGTCTGGCGAGGGTCCCTCCTGCACCATCTTTTCGCATGAAAGCGGGACATCTTTTTCTTTGCTAGGAGAGGGGCAGTCTCAGAACGCCCCCATGGGAGATCCGTATTTCCCAAAGCCTTGAAAACCATGCGAAGTGCTCACCGGCATATCCGTTTCCACGGGGGGCATTCGGAAGCATGAGAAGCTCATTTTTTCTCCCATAACCCCATACAATCATGGTATAATAAAGTGACTATCGATGAAAGGAAGAAAGCTATGGGCGTGATCATCAGCATTATCAATCAGAAGGGCGGCGTGGGGAAGACGACCACGGCGGTGAACCTTGCGGCATACTTGGCAGATCGCGGGAAAAAGACGCTTCTTATCGACGAAGACGCGCAGGGAAATTCCACCAGCGGGCTCTCGAAGGATGTGGAGTTCAAAAAGAATCTGTATGATGTGCTGCTTAATGATGCGGACGCAGAAGAGGCCATCATCAAGACGGCGGTGAAGAAGCTCTCTCTTCTTCCTTCCTCTATCGATCTCGCGGGGGCGGATATCGAGCTGTCGGCCATGGACGGACGGGAGTACATCCTGAAGAAAAAGATCGAAGCGCTGAAGGATGCCTATGATTTCATCCTGATCGACTGCCCGCCATCGCTGGGGCTGATGACGCTCAATGCGCTTGTCGCGTCTGATTCGATCCTGATCCCGATCCAGGCGGAATTCTATGCGCTGGAAGGGCTTTCGCAGCTGGTGAAGACGGTGCAGATCGTCAGCCGCAAGCTGAATCCGTCGCTCCGTATCCTGGGGATCCTCCTCACCATGTTCGACGGACGGACGAATCTGTCGCTGCAGGTGGCGGAGGAAGTCAAGACGTATTTTGGCTCCAAGGTTTTCAAGACGGTGATTCCAAGGACTGTGAAATTATCAGAGGCTCCGAGCTTCGGTGAGCCGATCCTGACCTATGCGCCCAAGTCCAAGGGGGCAGAGGCGTATAAGAAGCTGTGCCGGGAGGTATTGAAACGTGGTTAAGCGAAAATTGGGACGGGGGCTCGGCTCTCTTCTGGAAAATGCACTGGATGAGACGGGCAAGGTCATTGAGCTGGATATTTCCAAGATCCATCCCAATCCCTGGCAGCCGCGCCGCCAGTTTGATTTCGAGTCGCTGGAAAATCTGGCGGCTTCCATCAAAGAAAAAGGACTGATCCAGCCGATCACGGTGCGCTATCGTGACAAGGAAGGCGACTTTGAGTATGAGCTCGTCACCGGTGAGCGCCGTCTGCGGGCGGCGGACCTCGCAGGGCTCAAGACGGTACCGGCGATCGTTTCTGCCTATGATGACAGATCCATGGCAGAGGTGGCGCTGATCGAGAATCTGCAGCGCGAAGACCTGAACCCGATCGAAGAATGCGAAGCCTATCAGCAGCTGATGAATGATTACGGGCTGACGCAGGAGCAGATGGCTGCCAGAGTCGGCAAAAGCCGCCCCTACATCGCCAATATGCTCCGTCTTGCGGATTTCCCAGATGAAGTGAAAAAGCTCATGGTCGAAGGCAAGCTCACGACCGGCCAGGCGCGCCCGCTCCTCGGACTTTCGTCCGGTGAAGAGCAGGTCCGGCTTGCGAAACAGATCGTAGACGAAGGTCTCTCGGCCCGTCACGTCGAAGACCTGACCCGTGAAAAGAAGAAAAAGAAAAAAGAAATCGCCGATCTGCAGACGCACGCCTTCCTTCGCTCCATCGAAGAAAAACTCGGTATGTCCGTCGGCAGCCGCGTTGCCATCAAACTCGGCCGAGGGAAAAATGCCCATAGCGGCACGATCTCCATCACCTTCAAAAATGATGAAGAATTTGAGCGAATCACGGAATTTTTAAATGGGAAAAGGTAGGATGTAGTGACTAGGAGACTAGGAGACATCAGACTCTCTCGTATCGTCATTGAAAGCGTTGCCGAGAAATCTTTTCCGTTCGCGCTCAAACGAATCATGTCAGAAAAGTTCAAACGGGAAACCTGTTCCCTAAGAAACCTTTGGGCATTGCCCTATTTATACTCCTCGGTGCTTCTGATTTTTATGCGCCGCACCACAATTTCTAATTTCTCATTTCTAATTCGCGCAAAGCTTTCATTCAAAATCAGTGGACGGAGCCGCCCAAGGGGCTAACCCTAAAACCCAAACTTATCCCCAGGAGATATATACAAACCATGCAGAGTGCAAATATGATTTTTTATGTCATCGGCGCGATCATCATCGTGCTTTTCCTTCTCGTGAATATGCTACTCATGAGAAATAAGCTGAACCGTCTGGCCAAGAAGTACAAATATTTCATGAATGGCGAAGACGGAGGCTCGCTCGAGCTACGCCTCTCGACCGAAGTGAGAGAGCTTCGGGAAATGGTGAATTCCTCCGAGAGCATGCTGCATCAGCAGGAGCTTCTCGCGACCATGCAGCTGTCCTCCTTCCAGAAGGTGGGACTTGTGCGCTACGATGCCTTCGATGACACCGGCGACAAGCTCTCCTTCTCGCTGACCGTGCTCGACGGCAAGAACAACGGCTTCGTCCTGTCCTCGCTGGCGGGTCACGACACCTCCCGCATCTATGCGAAGCAGATCGTGAATGGCCAGTGCAAGGAAGCCCTCTCTTCTGAAGAAGCGGAAAGTATCAATATGGCCTTGGATACCCTGATGCCGGATATGGCTTCTCAGGCGCAGGACCTTGTGAATGAGACGCACGGCGAAGCCCTGTCCCAGTCCCAGCCGGATAACCATCGCATTGATACGGCTAGAAAATAGAAGCATGTGACCGGCGGCGGGTGACTGCAGCTCCGCTGGCGCTGTCATTTCGAGCGAGGTGAGAAATCTTTATCATTCGCGATGAAATGGGGCATGTCAGAAAAGCTCAAATAGGAAACCTGCTTTCCAAGAAACCTTCCGGCGCCCTATGTATGTCTGCAGCGCAGCCCCGGGAAAAAATAAGGAAACAGCTATGAAACGAAATGAAAATACAGACACTGGCGAAGTGAGCTTTCATTTCACCGGTGACGAATGGAAAAAACTGAAAATCGGAGGTATCGCGGCAGGCATCATCCTGATAGCAAGCCTCGGGACAGCGGTGTACTCTGCTGTGTCTATGGAGAGCCTCTCCCGGCAGAACCAGCTCTATCAGAACCAGCTCAAAATGGCGGAAGAAAAGATGAAGTCGCTGGAGGACAAGACAGAGACGATAGAAAAGCTATCCGACCAGCTGCAGGAGATGGTGAAAGCCAATAACAATGGGGCCGCGCAGAATATGACGGGCGGCATCGGCGGTGCCTCCACCATACCGGATAAGGCGAAAACGGTATCCGCGAAAGAACAAATGACAGGTACCTCCTATGCGACGCCGGGCAGTCTTTTGAAATCGATGCGTCAGCTCGATGCACGCCTTGATGCGCAGATCAAGACCATGATCGTCCTGCGTGAGCAGGTGATGAACCAGACCTACGGCATGCAGACCACGCTGCTCTCCGCCTCGTCCACGACGCCGGACATCTGGCCGGTCAAAGGACAGGTCTCCAGCAGTTATGGCTTCCGCGTAAGTCCCGGGGGCATCGGCTCCACCTACCACGAAGGCCTCGATATTGCCGCAGACTACGGCGCGCCCGTCTCAGCGACGGCCTCCGGCACAGTCACCCGCGCAGGCTGGGTGGACGGCTATGGCTACCTCGTCGAGGTGAAGCACGACGGCGACATCACGACCCGCTATGGACATAATTCTGCGATCCTCGTCACGGAAGGCCAGCAGGTCGAGCAGGGCACCATCCTTGCTCTTGTCGGGAGTACAGGAAACAGTACCGGCCCGCACTGCCACTACGAAGTCCGCATCCATGGCGATGCGGTCGATCCGACGTACTTCCTCCCCGGAAATGGTTGATCACGAGCAGGCGCAAGCCTGCTTTTTTGATAGAGGGATTAGGGACTGGTGACTAGTCACTAGGGATTAGTGATTGGTGACTGGGGATTAGAGATTAGGGATTAGAAATTTGGCTTCTCTGATCGCCCTCCTTCGAAAAAAGTGCCCCGAAGGGGCAGAGGCTGCTTTTCCTGTAGCGGTAAGCATGCCATCTGCGCTCATGGATAAACAAAGATGGGAAATCCACTATCCGGTAGACTTTCGGGTATCGCTCCATTTATACTCTGCGGCACCCCTGATTATTATGCGCCGCACAACTCCTTTTGAACCCATAGAACCCGCTAAACCTCTTTTGTGCGAAATCAAAGGGCAGCACGTCCCAGGGGATAACCCTTAAAATAAGAAAACAACTATGAAACATATCCTACTTTCCGCGCTGCTTCTTTCCGCGCTCCCCACGGCAGCCATGGCCGAAACAGACCTTGGCTCCATGCTGATGGAAAATGCCGTCTCTTATGAAAATGTCAGCGCACAGAAGGCCGAAGAGGCGCTCCTGCTTCTTTCTTGGCCGGAAAATGCGGAATCTGTCCGCTACGAAGTGGAGATATTCAAAGGCCTGCCAGAGCAGCTGGATCGGAATACCCCCCTCGAAGAGACGGTCTATCACAACCGACGCATTTACATGAACCGCATCCTTGTCCGCGTCCCTCCTGTCATGGACGGTACGCCGCTCTACTGGCGCGTGCGTCCGATCGGCGCTGACTGGGAGGGACTCGCCCCCTTCTCTTCTCCGATGGAAGTCAGGAGCACGATGCGCCTCATTTCCAGAAATGCTCCCTATCCGAAGGGGATGGGACGGGGAAATGGTGCCTTTCTTCTCTATCCTGTCTATTCTTATACAGGAAATCCGGGTGCCTCATCGTACGAAGTTGAAGTGACGAAAGAATATCCGGAAAATATCGACGATGCGAGCCCCTCCAGATACCGCGTCTGGAGCGCGGTGACGACACTTTCCAATGTCTATGATGACCAGCCCAGATTGGGGACATGCTACTGGCGTGTCCGCGGGATAGGAAGCGACGGGCAGCCGGTCGGTGTCTGGAGCCTGCCGGAAAAGATACGAAATCAGGCGGCGGTACATTTTGATATCGGTATCTTCGGCGACAGCATCACACAGGGCGGGGGACACCTCTATCACAGTCCGTCCGATCTCGCTTACAGCTATGTGTCGTATCTGGACTTTCCTGCCGTGAATCTGGGAAAGAGCGGCGATACGACGGAGATGATGGAGAAACGCTTCGAGCGTGATGTGCTGCCGTTTCACGTGAAACAATTGCTTGTCATGGGCGGTATCAACGATCTGCGTATGGGAACTGATCCGCAGAAAGTCATCGGTCACCTGAAGCGCATACAGGAGAAATGCCGCGCCCATGGCATCACGCCGATCCTCATGACGATTCTTCCCATCAATCCGGAAAACATCGAGAAGTACTACGGCGAGCATACTAGCGAGAACTGGCGCGAAGCGGTGGATACGGTGAATGCATTCATCCGCAGCGAATCGCACATCGATACCGCAGCGCCCTTTGCGGACTTTCCTGTCATGCCGACTGAGCTTGCGATGGACGGTCTCCACGGCGACTGGAATGCCAAGCAGATGATCGCGGGGGAGATCAATCGGGAAATGGGGAAGTTTAGTGACTAGTGTCTGGTGACTAGTGACTGGATAACAGATACTTATTAGCTATTCACAAAATGTGAACAACCTGTGAACAGCTGTGAAAAGAAAAGTGAATACATGTGAACAAAGCCCGATAAAATCGGGCTGTTTTTTATGTGGATAAGTGAATGGAGTTATTCAACTATTCACATAAAATGGTTCGGGGTGTAGTAGCGGCTTCGCCGAGATTCTTCGGCTCAGGTCGCAGCTGTTCTGGCATTCGTTATCTCACTTACGACGTTTCTCGCCGCTCAGGATGACGAAACGGGGCGACGCCCGAAGGTGGTATTCAAGTCACCAGCCACTAGCTACTAGTCACCAGTCATTCGAGGCTCCTAATCCCACATCCCTTGACAAAGCTCTCCTTCCGCGTTATAAAGATATTGAAAACAATTTTCAATAAGGAGAAACTATGACAGATACATTTTGGGGATTATTGATTCCTTTTCTTGGGACATCGGTTGGCGCAGCGTGTGTCTTTTTCATGCGGGGCGAGATGAACCGCGGTGTGCAGAGGGGACTCACTGGATTTGCCGCTGGCGTCATGGTGGCGGCTTCGATCTGGAGCCTTTTGATCCCTGCGCTGGATGAGTGCGAACCGATGGGGCGCTGGGCGTTTCTGCCGCCTGTCATCGGCTTTGGGATCGGGATGGTGTTTTTGCTGCTGCTTGACCATGTGATTCCGCATCTGCACATGAATGCCAGTGAAGCAGAAGGGCCGAAGAGCCATCTGGTGCGGACGACGATGCTGGTGCTCGCGGTGACGCTGCACAACATTCCGGAAGGGATGGCTGTCGGCGTGGTGTATGCGGGATTCTTATCCGGGCATGAGAGCATCACGGCAGCGTCGGCCATGGCGCTTTCACTGGGGATCGCGATCCAGAATTTCCCGGAAGGTGCGATCATTTCCATGCCGCTCAAGTCCGCGGGAATGGGGCGCTGGAAATCTTTCGCGGGCGGCGTGCTCTCGGGCATAGTGGAACCGATCGGCGCTGTAGCCACCATTCTGCTGACCTCGATGGTGGTGCCGATGATGCCGTATCTCCTTTCTTTCGCGGCAGGTGCGATGATGTATGTCGTCGTGGAGGAGCTGATCCCTGAAATGTCGGCGGGCGAGCACTCGGATGTAGGGGTCATCTCTTTTGCCGTCGGTTTCATGCTGATGATGGCTCTGGATGTCGCACTGGGATGAGAGTGCATTTAGCAGATAAGAAAATCAGAATCAGATATACGGCTGCCCCTGTCACTTATGACAGGGGCAGCCGTCTTTTTTGTGATAAAATGATAGGAAGCACAGGTGTGCTTCTTTACGAAAATGATTATATTTTGTATAATTTTATAGAAATTTTATCATTATTTGCGGCTTATGATGTGCAAGGGGGAAGATTTCATGCATCAGGCGTACAAAAAGGCGGCTGTTCTGGCGATCGCTACTTTGCTGGGATGGGGCGCGAGACTAGTGGATGTATAGGGATTTCTATCTCTTCGGGAAGTCTGGCCATTTTGTGACAGATGGCGGTCGCAAGGGGCAGGCGGACAGCTTCAAAGCGGTCGTTGAAGCGGTAGAAAAGGAAGGGAAGCCGATCCTTTCGAGTTATGTGTCGACGGATGGCACGCGGCGTGTCGTCTTTGCCGTGCCTTTCAAAAAACCTTTGACGATTGATGGGATCGATTATATGGGGATCGCTGTTTCCTATGACAATCAAGTGGTGGAGCGTTTCATCACAGGCAATATTTATGATGGGGAAAGTGACTGCTATGTCGTCGATGAGGCGGGCGATGTGGTGCTGTCCCTGACACCGAAGAGTGAGATCCCGGAGCATGTGGATAATATTCTTTCCTATCTCAAGGTGCATGATGCAGCCGAAGAGAAGGGAAGCCTTGAATGGATGGCGCGAGGCATTCGCGAAGAGCAGGGCAGGAGTCTTCTCATTTCTCTGGGGGAAAGGAAGTACTATACCGTCTATCGCCCGCTTGGGATCAGTCATCTGTCACTGGTGGGGCTCGTCCGTGACCGCGTGGTGGATGAAGGTCTTGTGCGTGTGCGGAATGCGACGGTTTTCGCCCTGGCGGCTATCTTCTCACTCTTGGCCTTTTTCATGATCGGGGTGACCATTAAGGAGGCCCGGCAGAGACTCCATGAGAAAGAGCGGGAGAAGAAGGTACTCGCCAGCCAGAGAGAGATGATGCGGGAGCTCTTTGGCGGGATGGGGCGGGTGGCGGATCGCTACGTCGTGGCCAATCTGAAGACGGACCAGTATTACTATGGGGAGAATCTGCTGAAGAAATCTCTGTATCCGGAGACAGGCTGTTTCTCTTTGCTCGTGGAGAAACTCTCCCGTGCCTTTGTCGCGACAGGGGATGCGGAGTATATGAAGATCAGCCAGCTGCTGTCCAAAGAGCAACTCGTCAGCGTTTTGAATTCGAAGGATGATCTCATGCGCTTTGAGTACTGCGGCCGCCAGAAGCAGGTCTTCAAACTGATGACAGTAGTGTCGATTTCCTGGGATAAAAAAGGCATGCTGGAAAAAGTGATGTGCATCAGTCAGGATATCGGGGAAAAGCATGATCTGGAAACATTGGCGAATACCGATGGACTGACCGGACTTTTCAATGAGCGCTATTTTACGATAATGCTGCAGAGCAAAGAGAATAAGAAACTGCCCTTCGTTCTGGTGTATCTGGATCTGGATCATTTCAAGCCCATCAATGATACCTATGGGCATGCGACGGGAGATAAACTCTTGCAGGAAACAGCGAAGCGCCTCTTGCAGTGCATTCGTAAAAATGACTATGTCTTCCGCATCGGCGGCGATGAATTTACCATCCTCTTCAGCATGGATTTCGATGAGAATCTAGCATC
Source organism: uncultured Dialister sp. (assembly GCA_900543165.1). Classification (GTDB taxonomy): domain Bacteria; phylum Bacillota; class Negativicutes; order Veillonellales; family Dialisteraceae; genus Dialister. Next base: position 16,290 of record UQQQ01000021.1, read on the forward strand.
AGAGATCAGGGAGCGGCTGAAGACGATGCTGGAGAAGCCCTTTGAAATCGATGGACATACCCTGCGAGTAGGCTGCAGCATGGGTCTTGCCGCCTATCCGAAGGAGTCGGGCGATGCTGCCTATATCCGCATCCTGGCCGATTGGCGCATGTATGAGGAGAAGGAGAAAAATCATAAGGGAAGGTAGTGGGGAGAGCCCTCAAGTTTGAAAGCAGGGATGAGTGACTAGTGACTGGTAGCTAGGGATTAGGTTTGCGATACGAGAAAACCGCTAGTTTCAAACCTCCGCGGCGCTTCTGTATTTTATGCGCCACACCAACCCTTTTGAACCTCTTGAACCTATAGAACCCGATGAACCCTGAACCCCAGTCAATTATTAGAAAAAGATAAAATTGAAAATTTCCTCTTGCAAAATGAAAGCAAGGGACTTATAATGCAAACATCAAATTCATATTGGTGGATGAAACATGTGGGAGAAAGCCGTAAGGCTTACCGAAGGAGTAACACTCTCAGGTATCTCGAAAGAGGTAGTACCGTATGTGGACACACTCTGGAGAGTCTCATAATAAGAGCGCCGAAGGTGTAAGGATCCGATGATCCCAATCTCTCAGGCAAAAGGACAGAGAAAAACGTCACACTTCTTGTGATTGTTAAGGTAGACAATGCCGGCTTCCAGAGTTATTTTTTATTGGAAAAGCCGGCTTTTTTATTTATCTTACTTTCCTGGAGGGAGACAAAGAAATGGATTTGAATCTTGAATTGCTGAATGCGATTGATAGTTTTGTATGGGGACCGCCGCTCTTGGTACTGCTGGTGGGGACGGGCATCCTCCTGACGCTTCGTCTGAAGCTCTTGCAGGTCTTCCAGCTGCCGAAGGCGCTGGGACTGATCTTCAAAGCACAGAATAGGGGCAGCGGGGATATCGACTCTTTCAAAGCTCTCTGCACAGCACTTTCTGCTACGGTAGGCACAGGGAATATCGTAGGTGTCGCGACAGCGATCGCTGCCGGCGGCCCGGGCGCTATTTTCTGGATGTGGATGGCCGCTTTCTTCGGAATGGCCACCAAGTATGCCGAAGGTCTTCTGGCGGTGAAATATCGTGAGGTGGACTCCAAAGGCGAGATCGCCGGCGGCCCGATGTTCTACATCAAGAATGGTATGGGTCCTAAGTTCAAATGGCTTGGCTCGCTCTTTGCCATCTTTGGCGTACTGGTCGCTTACTTCGGTATCGGTACTTTCGCTCAGGTGAATTCCATCGTCGATATCACCAAAATGACGATCGGCCTCGATCCTATGTGGACCGCTCTCATCCTGACCATCCTGGTCGCAGCGATCACCTTGGGCGGGCTGCAGTCTATCGCATCGGCCGCTGCGAAAATCGTTCCGGCTATGGCAGTGATTTACTTTATTTCTACTATCGGTGTACTTGTGTATTTCGCAGACAAAGTGCCTGCAGCCATTCAGACCATCGTGTACAGCGCCTTCTCCGGAAGTGCAGCGGCCGGCGGTTTCCTCGGTGCGACAGTGATGCTCGCGATGAGAAATGGTATCGCCAGAGGCGTATTCTCCAATGAATCTGGCCTCGGCTCCGCTCCTATCGTAGCTGCTGCTGCTAAAACCAAATGGCCTGCAGAACAGGGTCTGATTTCTATGACTGGTACCTTCATCGATACCATCATCATCTGCACACTGACCGGTCTTTCCATCGTCGTTTCCGGCGAATGGATGAATGGTCTGAACGGTGCAGCTCTCACGAATGCAGCTTTCAAAGATGCATTCCCTGCTTTCGGCGGCTACATGCTGATGATCGGGCTGGTCCTCTTCGCTTTCACCACCATCCTCGGATGGAACTACTATGGGGAACGCTGCATGATTTATCTCTGCGGCACGAAGGGCGTACTTCCCTATCGCGTCATCTTCATCATCCTCGTCGCAAGCGGCGCATTCCTGAAACTTGAAGCCATCTGGGTCCTGGCGGATATCGTCAATGGTCTCATGGCTATTCCAAACCTGATTGCCCTTTTGGCTCTCTCCGGCGTCGTCGTAAGAGAGACAGCTAAATATTTCGATCATCTCAAAACTGGTAAAGACTACGAAGAATACGAAGAGTTAGATCCCAGCAAGGTCAAAATGTCCAAGGCTGCAGAAAGTCTCGAGGACTAGCATCAGGTCCTGATATAACATATTATTTCCTCCCTGAAGGTTTTCCCATTTTCCTTCCCGGCGGCATAATATGACACCCCATCCGGCAAAGGGCACTCCTTCGGATAAGCCCTCCTAAACTGATCCAAGGAGTCTGCCGGGCGGCGGGGAAGATCCCCAGAAAGTCTTCCCTGCCGCGGAGGCCCTACCTCTTTATAAATGGTGAAGTACATATCTTGAGCAAGGAAGCCCGCAAAGGAAATCTGATTTCCTGCGGGCTTTTGTATTTTAGTTAGAAATGAGAAATTAGAAATGAGAAATGGTGGTAGCGGCGCGAAAAAGATAGAAGCGCCGCAGGTTTTAGAGAGAAGGTATTAGGGATTAGAAAGGGGACTGGCGGTTTCCCCGTGCTGTCATCCCGAGCGAAGTCGAGGGATCTCCATTGCAGAATGGAATCAGCTCTTATAAGCCTCTATGGAAACGATGACTCGATGCATCGCTTTAAGGCTTTCAAGCAAGCGACGTTTGACGGTCTGCAAGAAAGATTTCTCGGTTGCGCTCGAAATGACGATACGGGGGATGCCTTTTCTAAAAAAGCGGAGAAGCCGCCACCACAACCCTGAACCCTAATCCCTAATCCCTAATCCCTAGTCACTCACATTGTATAGTCGAAGGCTCATGACCTTTGAATATAGGCCGACATGCCCGGCAGATTTTCCAGTAGAGGGAATTCAGAAGCTTGTTTCTCGAAAGAAAACCAGAAGTGCATGAAAATTTCATAGTGCGTGGATGAAGTACACTGAAAAAAGGCGACCCCGGGCGAAGATTTCTTCTTATAAGAGATCAGGACCTGAAAGAAGTGATAAACTTCCAGCCTGCCGAAGGAGTAACACTATCAGGCGTTCATTAGAATACGAAACTGTGTACGGACACAACTCTGGAGAGTCCCGCTCGAAGGATGCGGGCGCCGAAGGTGTAAAGGGATCTCACCCGTGGATCCTGAATCTCTCAGGCAAAAGGACAGGGCTGGCAATGGGGTAACACCCTTATGCGTGGATGCATACATACATTTTAGACCGCCAGCCCGTAGATTTCTTACCTGGGCTCGGCGGTTTTGTTTTTAAAAGGAAACGGGCAAATCGATTCAAGGGGGATATTTATTATGGACATGGCTGCAATCAATTCAGTCGTCAATGAAATTGACAGCCTCGTATGGGGCCCTATCATGCTTACCCTGCTGGTCGGTACCGGCGTGTACCTCACCTGCTTATTGAAATTTAGAACATGGCGAAACTTGCCGTATGCGATCGGCAGCGTCCTTTCCAAAGAAGCCCGCACCAAGAAACGCGGCACGGGCGATGTATCGCCATTCTCCGCACTGATGACCGCGCTGGCTGCGACCATCGGCACCGGCAATATCGTCGGCGTAGCGACCGCTATGTTCGCTGGCGGCCCTGGCGCTCTGGTCTGGATGTGGATCTCCGCCTGCTTCGGTCTCACCTCGAAATTCTCTGAATGCATGCTCGCGATCAAATACCGCGAAGTCAATGCAAAAGGCGAAATGAAAGGCGGCCCGATGTTCACCATGAAGAACGGCTTCAAGAACAAAACGCTTGGCTCCGTCATGGGCTTCCTCTTCGCACTCTTCGCTGTTATCGCTTCCTTCGGGATCGGCAACATGACCCAGGCAAACTCCATCTCCGGTGCCGTACATACCACCTTCGGCATGTCTCCTGAAGTCTGCGGCGTCATCCTGACCGTTCTTTCTCTCATCATCATCGTCGGCGGTATCAAGACCATTTCCAAAGTTTCCTCTGTTGTCGTTCCTGCCATGGCATTCTTCTATGTCATCGCCGGTCTCCTCTGCATCATCCTCAATATCCAGAACGTTCCACATGGTCTTTACCTCATCTTCATGATGGCTTTCGATCCGCAGGCAGTCGGTGGCGGCATCCTCGGCGGCATCACCGCTTCTGTCATGAATGCAGTCCGTTTCGGTGTCGCTCGCGGCTGCTTCTCCAATGAAGCCGGCATGGGTTCTGCCGCTATCACCGCAGCAGCAGCTACCACGGATGATCCAGTCCGTCAGGGCTATATCAATATGACCGGTACCTTCTGGGATACCATCGTTGTCTGCTCCATCACCGGCATCACCATCGCAGCTTCCGGCGTCCTCGGCATGACCGGTGCTGACGGCAAGCCTCTGAAAGGCGTAGAACTTACCATGGCTGCCTTCTCCACCAATATCGGTGAGATCGGCGCTCTGATCGTCGCTATCGGCATCATCCTCTTCGCCTTCTCCACCATCCTCGGCTGGGAATACCACGGTGAAAAGGCTTGGGAATACCTCTTCGGTACTCATAAATACAACATGATCTACCGCATTGTTTTCTCTCTGGTCGTTTATGTAGGCGCTACCCAGACCCTCGATCTGGTGTGGAACCTTTCCGATATCGCTAATGCTCTCATGGCGATCCCGAACCTGATCTCCATGCTCATCCTCTCGCCTGTCATCAAGGAAGAAGTAGAACGCTTCCAGATCGTCCTTGAAAAGGAAAAGGCAGAAAAGAAAGCCGGCGTCACCGCTGGTGAACATGCGAAAATCTAGTTGTTAGTGACTAGTGACTGGTCGCCAGTCGCTTTCTCGAAGGAGTGCGAAAAGCATCTCCCGTATCCATATCGTTGTCCCCCCTCACTTCCCTAGGAAGTGGGACATCCCCCCTATCCTGTTCCTCTGAATTCCAACAGGATAGGGGATTTTTTATGTTCAAGCTATTTAAGGAGGATGTCGACGATGCTATGTATAAAAATCCATATGAAATCTGATTCTGCGATTTAATCAGCGTTTCCTTAGGTTCAGCGGGTTCTATGGGTTTAGCAGGTTCAAAGGAATTGGTGCGGCGCGTAAAAATCAGAAGCGCCGCGGAGTATAGATAAGGGCGATGCCCGAAAGTTGTATTTCAGTCACCCGTCACCAGTCGCCAGTCACTAGTCACTCCTAATCTATCCTCCTAAGCTGCTCTTCGCCCCATTCCCCCTCTATGCTACAATAAAAGAAAGAGGTGAGGACTATGACGAGACAGGATGGATTAACAGAGCGGGTGCGGAGTGACATCTGCCATTTGGCAAAGACGCATGGGGTCAGCAAGGTGATACTCTTCGGTTCCCGCGCTCGGGGAGACTACCACCGGACGAGTGATATCGACCTCGCAGTGCTTGGCGGGGATACGGTGAAATTTTCGCTGGACGTGGAAGAAAAAGTATGGACATTGCTTCGCTTCGACGTCGTAGACCTTGCGCGTCCTATGCAGGAGGCGCTTCGTGGGAGCATAGAGAAAGAGGGGATCACCATTTATGAAAAAATTTGAAAATTTCTGCAAAGCGCTGTCCAATCTGCACGAAATCCATCGCTACGAGCCGCCGTACACGGATCCTATCATCGTTGCCGGGATGACAGCACTTTATACCATATGCTTCGAGCAGGCCTGGCGGGCGATGAAAGAGTACCTTGCTGAAGAGGGCTGGGCAGAGGCTGAGAGCGGATCGCCCCGTCAGATCATCAAGACGGCTTACCAGGCGGGCGTCATCACGGATGAGGAAGGCTGGCTGCAAGCCCTGCTCGCTCGCAATCTGCAATCCCATACATATAATGAGAAAGTCGCGCAACAGCTGATCGAGGATACAAAGGCATGTTTCCTTCCGCTTTTCGATATGTTACGAGAGAAACTGGCGCGGAGAGGGGAGTAGGCTTTTGGCAGGCTGATGGTGAGTGGTCAGGCGGGATAACAGGGCTAGCCCCGTTGCCCCCTGATTGCGTTTTTAATGTTTCCACTTGCGTGAGAAGTGGTGGTATGGCGCATAAAATGAGGAAGCGCCGCGGAGTAGAAATAGTGGCGATGCCCGAAGGTCTTATGAGATATCGCCATTCTCGTATCGTCAGCCTTCCCCATGTGGGGAAGGCTCATCAGTGGCGGCTTCGCCGCGAATATTTATGGGCGATGCCCGAAGGCCAGAGGGCAGGCGTCTGACGGCTAATCCCTAGCCACCAGTCACCAGTCACCATCATGCTTAACTATGATTCCAACAACTTATCACAATACCAAAATCAAAGCACTTTTCCTATTGAAATTTCATGAATTTCAAGTAGCTACAAAAAAGATACAAATCATATCTATATCGCAAACAAGTAGAAAATATTCGCCAAAAGCACAAGAAAGAAACTTTAACATAGCAAAAGGTTTACAATATGAAAAATGAGCAAAATTCGCATGTTGCATTTTGATTTTCATCGTGTATAATCTAGGTAAATCACTTGAGGCTTCGGAATTCAGAATCTGGGAAGCCCAAGCGAAAAATGTATGTTGCCGCATACCATATAGGTGGATGATGTACACTGAAAAATGGAGATCTTTACGATCTTCTGCCGAAGGAGTAACACTATCAGGCGTTCAGTAAGAACACGAAACTGTGTACGGACACGACTCTGGAGAAGCTCGCTGAAAAGATGCGAGGGCCGAAGGTGTTAAAGGATTTCACCCGTAGAAATCCTGAATCTCTCAGGCAAAAGGACAGGGCTGGCACTTGGGTAACTCCCTTGTTTTCATGAACCATGAATTCGCCAGCTTCAGTCTTTTTCGAATATAAGACTGAGTGCGGCGATTTTTTGTTTCTTATAACAATAAGAACAGTTACGGGAACAAGGGGGATTTTACAATGGATATGGTGCAAATCAATCAACTTGTCGGTGAGCTTGACAGCTTCGTATGGGGGCCTGTCATGCTGTGTCTTCTGGTCGGTACGGGTGTTTACATGACACTGAAGCTGCGTTTTCTGACTTGGAGAAATCTGCCATACGCATTAAAGACGATCTTTTCGAAGAAGTCCCGCACGACTCAGGTCGGGAGCGGCGACGTTTCTCCTTTCTCTGCGCTGATGACGGCGCTTGCTGCGACCATCGGCACAGGTAATATCGTCGGCGTCGCGACGGCGATGTTCGCCGGCGGCCCTGGCGCTTTGGTCTGGATGTGGATCTCCGCATGCTTCGGCCTTACGACCAAGTTCTCTGAATGTATGCTCGGCTTCAAGTTCCGTGAAGTGAATGCCAAGGGGGAAATGAAGGGCGGCCCGATGTTCACCATGAAGAACGGCTTCAAAAACAAAAAAGCCGGCCTCTTCCTTGGGACTGCTTTCGCTCTCTTCGCTGTCCTTGCTTCCTTCGGTATCGGCAACATGACGCAGGCGAATTCGATTTCCACTGCGATCCACACCACTTTCGGCGTATCGAATGAAATCGTGGGCGCCGTCCTGACTGTCATGACACTCGCTGTCATCGTCGGCGGTATCACTTCGATTTCCAGGGTTTCTTCCGTTGTCGTTCCCGGCATGGCTGTCTTCTACATCCTGGCTGGCCTCGCCTGCATCGTTCTGAACATCGAAAACATTCCGCATGGTCTCTACCTCATCCTGATGATGGCTTTCGATCCGACTGCTGTCGAAGGCGGCGTCGTCGGTACCATCACCGTTTCCGTCATGAATGCGATGCGCTATGGCGTAGCGCGCGGCTGCTTCTCCAATGAAGCCGGCCTTGGCTCGGCAGCGATTTCCGCCGCAGCTTCCACCACGGATCATCCGGCTAGACAGGGCTACATCTCCATGACCGGTACCTTCATCGATACCATCGTAGTCTGCTCCATCACCGGTCTTACCATCGCATCCTCCGGCGTGCTCGGCATGGTCGGCGCGGATGGCAAGCCGCTCACCGGCGTAGCGCTCACCATGGCAGCATTTTCTTCCAATATCGGTGTCATTGGTTCTTACATCGTTTCCATCGGCATCATCCTCTTCGCTTACTCCACCATCCTTGGCTGGGAATACAATGGTGAAAAGGCTTGGGAATATCTCTTCGGTACCCATAAGTACAACATCATTTACCGCGTTGTCTTCTCTCTGGTCGTTTATGTCGGCGCGACCCAGACCCTCGATCTGGTTTGGAACCTCTCTGATATCGCGAATGCCCTCATGGCGATCCCGAACCTGATCTCCATCCTCGTCCTGGCTCCGGTCATCAAGGAAGAAGTCTTCTCCTTCCAGGCTGTGATCGAAAAGGAAAAGGCAGCGGCTCGCAAGGAAGCTCTTGCGGAAGCAGAAGAAGCACAGAAGATCTGATGCTTATATATAAGGTATAAAATAAATATAGTGAAATCCCTCGGGAATGAGCGAGCAGCTGCCGTCAGGCGGCTGCTCCTTTTTTGATTCAGCTCTTCCGTAGGAGCAAATCAGGCGATTTTTTGACGCAGGAGAGAAGATAGGGGGGCGTTCTGGTCACTCTCACCCCCAGCCATGATAAGCGTATACGTCAACGATCGCAAGCGTACATATCAATAAACAAATATTTATAAAAAGTAAAAAATATAGGGAAATTGCAAAAATTATATAGTTTATAATATAAGAGGGGAGAATCATATGATTTATTAACTATAAGATTTCAAATTATATAAAAATGTATAGATGATTCAATAAATCTATTGGTTATTCAGCATGGGCGCGCCTATAATGAAGTCATTCAATTTTAAAGGTCAGGGCAATGGCGTCCGTGGGGCTGCCGCTCTGGTGCAGGAGGGAAGAAATGAATCTGTCTATTCAAATTTTCCTGTCATTGGTTTTATCCGTAGTGATAGGGCTGATGCTGGGAGAGGGTGCGGCGGCTCCTGTCAAGATGTGGATCGCTCCGATCGGCACCATGTTTATCAATCTGATCAAAATGATGATCGTTCCGGTGGTTTTCTGTTCTCTCATCGTGGGCATGACGTCCATGGGGGATATGAAGAAGCTGGGGCGCATCGGGGTGAAGACACTCGTCATTTACATGGTGACGACAGCGATCGCGATCGTGATCGGCTTTGCCGTCGCTATGGCGATCGAGCCGGGCATCGGCATGGCTCTGCCGACGGCAGAAGCGCCGAAGGTGAAGGAAGCGCCGTCAATCATGCAGGTCTTTGTCGCGATGATCCCGTCGAATCCGATCGCTTCCATGGCGAAGGCGGACATCCTTCCGATCATTATCTTTGCGCTCTTCACCGGGGCGGGTATCATTTCCGTCGGAGGAAAGCGTGCGGAAATCCTGATTTCCTTCTTCGATGCGATGGCTGAGGTGTGCTACAAGATCATCGCCATGATCATGCGTCTTGCACCGATCGGCGTTTTCTGCCTGCTGCTTCCGGTCGTCGTCATGAATGGCCCGAAGGTGCTGCTTCCGCTCTTATCGGTCATCCTCTGTATGGCGATCGGCTGCTGCATCCATGCCATCGGCGTATACTCGACGCTTGCCGGTGTCTCTGCACACATGAGCCCGCTCACATTCTTCCGCGGCATGTCGGAAGCGATGGCGATCGGCTTCACCACCTGCTCTTCTGCCGGTACGCTTCCTGTCAATATGAGAAATATCCAGACGAAGCTAGGAGTCAAGAGAGATATCGCTTCTTTCGTCCTTCCGCTGGGCGCGACCATCAATATGGATGGTACGGCTCTTTACATGGGCGTTTGCTCCCTTTTCATCGCGAATGTCTTCGGCATCCCGCTGACCTTTGATCAGATGTTGATGATCGTCCTGACCGGGACACTGGCTTCCATCGGTACCGCAGGCGTACCAGGCGCTGGCCTCATCATGCTGGCGATGGTCCTGCAGTCTGTCGGTCTGCCGCTCGAAGGACTGGCTCTGGTAGCCGGCATCGACCGCGTGCTTGACATGTTCCGTACCTGCCTCAATATCACAGGCGATGCTGCGGTAGCGGTAGCTGTCAATGCGACAGAAAAAGATACGGAAATGGAATAAGAGGATTTAGGGCTATCCCGTAGGGGGTGCCACCTTTGGTTCCGTTTGAAAGCCTTTCTTGAATGAGAAATGAGAAATTAGAAATGAGAAATGGTGGTGCGGCGCATAAAAACAGAAGCGCCGCGGAGTATAAATAAGGCGATGCTCGAAGATGGCATTTAAGTCGCCAGCCACCAGTCACTAGTCACCCAAACACACAACAACTCTATACTGACTTGGATGATCCATGGGGAAAAAGACCGAGGGTGATGCCCGAGGCTGCCGAAGGAGTAACACTATCAGGTGTTTAGTGAACACGAAACTCCATGGGGACAGATCTCTGGAGATCTCTTCAATGAGAGCCGAAGGGGCATAGGCGGAAACGCTGTAATCTCTCAGGCCAAAGGACAGAGCCGATTTCATGAGGAAAGCTCATGATGCCGGTTCTGTCTTTTTATTTGATACAGAACCGGCTTTTTGGGTTCACAGGTGACTTTTAGGCGGATCACTCGTCGTTTGCAGCGGTGGGTTCAGATGATGCAGTATACCAGTCATCAGTCACATCAATTATTTCGTAGAAAAGTAAAATGGGAGGAAACATTATGACTGAATTATTGAACCAGATCGACGGGCTCGTGTGGGGCCCGTGGCTCCTGGTGCTTCTTGTCGGCACCGGGGTACTCCTGACGTGCAGGCTTTCGCTCCTGCAGGTATTGAAGCTGCCGCGTGCGCTGAAGCTGATTTTCTTCGCGCGGAACAAAGGCGATGGCGACATCGATAGCTTCAAAGCGCTCTGCACAGCGCTCGCTGCGACGGTCGGAACGGGAAATATCGTCGGCGTCGCGACGGCGATCAAGCTCGGCGGCCCGGGCGCGCTCTTCTGGATGTGGCTTGCCGCTTTCTTCGGCATGGCGACCAAGTATGCGGAAGGGTGCCTCGCGGTCAAGTATAGAGGCGTGGATGACCAGGGCAATATTTCCGGCGGCCCGATGTACTACATCGAAATGGGCCTTGGTAAGAAATGGAAACCGCTCGCTGTCGCTTTCTCTATCTTCGGCATCATGACAGCCATGCTCGGCAGTGGTACGACCACGCAGATGAATGCGATCACGGCTTCCGTGCAGGCAGGGTTCGGGATTTCTACCTACATCACCTGCGCCGTCATCACGGTCCTTGTCGCGATCATCACCTTTGGCGGTTTGAAATCGATCTCCAAGACAGCCTCCAAGATCGTCCCGGCGATGGCAGTCGTTTATTTCATCGTCACTGTGATTTTCCTCGGTCTCAATGCGGGTGAACTGCCGCATGCGATCGCTCTTGTCATCGACGGGGCTTTCAATGGCACCGCAGCGGCCGGCGGCTTCGCTGGCGCCGGCGTCATGCTCGTCCTTCGAAGCGGTATCGCCCGCGGCCTGTACTCGAATGAATCCGGTCTCGGCTCTGCGCCGATCGTAGCGGCTGCCGCAAAGACCAAGTGGCCAGCCGAGCAGGGGCTGATTTCCATGACGGGCACCTTCATTGATACCATCATCATCTGCACCATGACCGGTCTCACCATCATCGTGTCCGGCCAGTGGCTGGGAGAACTCAATGGTGCGGAACTCACGCAGGCAGCTTTTGCGACCACCTACGGCGCTTTCGCTCCCTTCCTGCTGACGGTGTCCCTCACGCTCTTTGCTTTCACCACTATCATCGGCTGGAACTACTATGGTGAACGCTGCTGGGAATACCTCTTCGGCACGAAGACCATCCCTGTGTATCGCGTGTGCTACATCGCCGTGCTGGCTTCTGCAGTCTTCCTGAAGCTCGAAGCCATCTGGGCGCTGGCTGATATTGTAAACGGCCTCATGGCCGTTCCAAACCTCATCGCGCTCTTAGGGCTCTCGGGCGTCATCGTCTCGGAGACGAAGAAATACTTCGGACATCTTGAGATCCGCGATGCCAGACTCGCTGCGTATAAGGAACGCCGCATCGGGAAAAAGGTGGAAGGATAAATTGCGGGAAAATTCCGCCGGAGTCACTCCGGCGGGATTTTGTATTGGGGAGGTAAGGGTTCAGGGTTCAGGGGTGAGGCGGCGCATTTCGTCATCCTGAGCGGAGAAAAACGTCGTATGTAAAAAAGGCTTATCTGAAATAGGAGAACTAAGTCGAAGGATCTAAGCACCGTGGAGTACAAATAGTGGCGATGTCCGAAATCTCTTGCTGGCAGACTTCCCTCGCATCGCAGCCTTCCCCTCGAGGGGAAGGTGCCCCGAAGGGGCGGATAGGGCACAGGCGGGATGAAAGACAGCTGAGGAAAGCGGAGAGGTGCGCGGCACATGTGGGGGGGAAGCGCGAGTCCTAGGGAAACGCTGATTCAATCGCAGAGTCGGATTTCATATGGATTTTTATACATAGCTTCGTCATCATCTTCCTTAAATAGCTCGCTATTCGCGTCAGATGATTCCTTGCTCTGTACAAAAATCCAAGAATGAAATCTGACAACGATTGAATCAGTGTTTCCCTAGGCCGCGAATGACAAAGATTTCTCGCTTCGCTCGGAATGACGATACGAGAATACCGCATCACCCACCATCTTAGGGCATTGCCCTATTTATACTTGCGGCGAAGCCGCCACCCCGAACCCTCCCTCCTTGACCGCTACCCAAAACTACGCTACAATAAGTAGTCATGGAAATTCGTAGAAGCTCTTAGAAAAGGCGGCTTTCTATGATATAATAAATAGGATTATAAATAGAACAAAGGGGGGCGGTCAGTCTTGGAAAAAAAGGTCATCATCAATGTCACTTCTCTTCAGCGGAATGAGGCGGGAAAGGATGAGAAAATCACCTTGGAAACGCCGGGCATCTACGGCGAGAAGGACGGCATGAAGTACGTTTCCTATGAGGAAACCAAGCTGGCCGGCATGGAAGGGACGACGACCACGCTGGAGATCCACAAAGACCACGTGCGTCTCATCCGAGACGGCAGCTTCCTGCAGGAGCAGGTCTACCGCATCGGAGAGAAGAATCACTCCCTGTACGAGACCCCGATGGGCACGATGGATATCTACGTCGTGACGCGCGAGATCGAGGACTCGATCGAGGCGGGGAAGGGACGTATGCGCCTTTCCTATGATGTGGAGCTGAAAGGCCTGTTTAACCATTTGAATGAAATTATTGTAGAAGTTCGGGAGGATCCGGAGGATTCATGGAAGTCAGAGAAGAACTGAAAGAAATCATTGAGAAAGCGAAAGAGGCAGCCATCGCTGCCGGTGAACTGCCGGAGGGCGATTACGCGGCTGTGCAGCGTCTGGAGGTGCCGAAATCCAAGGAATTTGGCGATTATTCCACCAATGCGGCTATGCAGTGGGCGAGAACGGCTCACAAAGCGCCGCGCATGATCGCGGAATCCATCGTGAAGCATCTGGATACGCCGCTGGTCACCCGGACGGAAATCGCAGGCGCGGGATTCATCAATTTCTACCTTGCCGCCGATACCGTCTACAGCGAACTGAAGAATATTTTACAGGCCGGTCCGTCCTATGGGGATCTGCCGAAAAATAAGAAAGACCGCATCCTTGTCGAGTATGTCTCGGCGAATCCGACTGGCCTTCTCCACATCGGACACGCCAGAGGCGCTGCCTATGGTTCGGCGATGGTGAATCTGCTGCGCGCAGCCGGCTATGATGTACTGTCGGAATACTATGTGAATGATGCCGGCAACCAGATCGATCATCTGGCAGAATCCATCAATGCCCGCTATCTCCAGCTCTGCGGTCTCGACGCTGAGATCCCGGAAGACGGCTATCATGGACAGGACATCATCGATACAGCGAAGAATATCCTTGCCAAGGATGGCAAGAAGTACCTCGATATGGATGAGAAAGAACGTCTGGAAATCTTCAAAGAGCTCGGTCTTCAGGAAAAGCTCGCAGACCTCAAGAAAGACCTTCACGAATTCCATGTCGACTTCGACAACTGGTTCTCCGAAAGATCTCTCTATCCGGATCAGGTGAATGAAGCGCTTAAAGTCCTGAAGGACGAAGACAATATGTACGAGAAGAACGGCGCTCTCTGGCTCCGCACCACAAAGAACGGCGATGACAAGGACCGCGTGGTCATCCGCACGAATGGCGTGCCGACCTATTTCTGCTCCGATATCGCCTATGTAGGAAATAAGATCCGCCGTGGCTACAACAAGCTCATCGATATCTGGGGCGCTGACCACCATGGCTACATCATCCGTCTGAAGACAGCTATGAAATTTTTGGGCTACAACCCGGATGATTTCGAAATCATGCTGCTCCAGATGGTGACACTTCTCCGCGATGGACAGCCGGTCAAGATGTCCAAGCGTACCGGACAGGCTGTATCGCTGCGCGAGCTGATGGGAGAAGTCGGCACTGATGCAGCGCGCTATTTCTTCTGCGCCCGCACACTGGACTCTCAGATGGACTTCGATATCGACCTGGCTAAGAAACAGTCCAGCGATAACCCTGTCTATTACATCCAGTATGCGAATGCCCGCATTCACAGCCTCTTCCGTCAGGCGAAGGAAGCCAAGGTCACTTGGGATCCTGCCTTCACCGGCGTCGACTTCACCTGCCTCAAAGAAGAATGTGAAATGGATCTGATCAAAAAGATGGAAAACTACCACCAGCTCATCGATGGAGCCGCGAAAGAAAGAGCTCCGCAGCGTATCGCCAAATATGCGTATGAGCTGGCAGCGCTCTTCCATCATTTCTATAGAGAATGCCGTATCCTTGGTGTAGACAGCGAAGTCACGCAGGCGCGCCTCGGCCTCATCACCGCCGTCCAGTACGTTCTGGTCCACGCCCTCACCATCTTAGGCATTACCGCTCCGGAAAAAATGTGATAAAAAGGGTTCAGGGTTCGCGATACGAGAATATCGTTATCCCTACCAGTGGGTAATGTGATTAAGTTAAGCCGCAGAACGTCTTGGCTCCCCATCGGGGGAGCTGCCCGAAGGGCTTGTGCAAGCGAACTGGATTTTTAGGAGCGAAGCGACGCGAAAATCCAGTGAGACGCCATTTCAAGCGAAGCGAGATGAGGGGCTATGTAGCGTATATCCCACATTGTTCGATAATCGCCAGCATGCCCCTATTGCCTTCGGCACTTCCCCCGGAGGGGGAAGCAAGATACTTCAACCCTGAACCCATCAACCTGAACCCCGAACCCACTATCATTTTCAAAAAATCGACGACTGAAGATTTCCATATTTGCGTTTTCCCGTTTCACCCTATCAAAGGAGGTCCCATGACAAAATACATCTTCGTAACAGGCGGCGTCGTTTCATCCCTGGGCAAAGGCATCACCGCTGCGTCCCTGGGCAGACTGCTGAAGAACAGAGGCTACAAAGTCACCATTCAGAAATTCGACCCTTACATCAATATCGACCCGGGCACCATGAGCCCGTACCAGCACGGCGAGGTCTTCGTCACCGATGACGGCGCGGAAACCGATCTGGATCTCGGTCATTACGAAAGATTCATCGATGAAAACCTGTCCAAGGCATCCAATGTCACCACAGGCAAAGTCTATCAGGCAGTCATCAACAAAGAAAGAAAAGGCGAATACTTAGGCTCCACCATTCAGGTCATCCCGCATATTACAAACGAGATCAAAGACCGCGTGCTCCGTGTCGGCAGAAATGACAATGCAGACATCGTCATCACCGAAATCGGCGGCACCGTCGGCGATATCGAGTCTCTGCCATTCCTCGAAGCCATCCGTCAGGTCAAGAAAGACGTACCGAACAGAAATGACGTCATCTACATCCACGTCACCCTCGTCCCGTACATCGAAGCTGCGGACGAACTCAAGACAAAGCCGACGCAGCACTCCGTCAAGGAACTGCGCTCCATCGGCATCCAGCCGGACGTCATCGTCTGCCGCACCGTGAAGGCCCTCTCTCCGGATATGAAGAGAAAGATCGGCATGTTCTGCGACGTAGAGCCGGAAGCCGTCATCAATAACCTCACCGCCAAGAGCATCTATGAAGTACCGCTCCTTCTGCAGGAAGAAGGCCTTGACCACATCGTCCTCCAGAAACTCGGCATGGAAGACACCAAGTGCGACATGGAAGACTGGAAAGCCATGGTGGACCGCATTGTTTCCTCCGACAAAGAACTCAACATCGCTCTCGTCGGGAAATATGTCGAACTCCATGACGCCTACCTCTCCGTCGTCGAATCCCTGTCTCACGCAGGCTACGCCTTCGGTAATAAGGTCAAAGTCCACTGGATCAATTCCGAAGTCCTCGAAGAAGAGAAACCGGATCTTCGCGAAGTCTTCCAAGGCATCGACGGCATCGTCGTCCCCGGCGGTTTCGGCTACCGCGGCGTCGAAGGCAAGATCGATACCATCAAGTACGCGCGCGTCAATAAGATCCCATTCCTTGGACTTTGCCTTGGTATGCAGTGCGCTGTCATTGAATTTGCCAGAAACGTATGCGGCATGACCGGTGCAAACTCCTCCGAATTCATCCCGGACACCCAGTACCCCGTCATCGACCTCATGCCAGACCAGGAAGATGTCACCGAAAAAGGCGGCACCATGCGTCTCGGCATCTATCCGTGCAAACTCAAAGAAGGCAGCAAAGCCAGAGAACTCTACGGCGGACAGGAAATCGTCTACGAACGTCATCGCCATAGATACGAAGTCTCCAATGCCCTTCGTCCGGAGCTTGAAAAAGCCGGCCTCGTCATCTGCGGCACCAGCCCGGACGGACGCCTCGTCGAAACGATCGAGCTCAAGGATCATCCGTACTTCGAAGCCACCCAGGCTCATCCGGAATTCAAGAGCCGCCCGAATCGTCCGCATCCGCTCTTCCGCGGCCTCGTCGAAGCAGCCATCAAGCATAGAGATGAGAAATAAACGGTACAGTATGAAAAAAGCGAACCTCGAAAGGGGTTCGCTTTTTTGTTGGCGGGTTCGGGTGGCGGCTTCGCCGCCGAGTATGAATCGCCTTCCCCTCGAGAGGAAGGTGCCCCGAAGGGGCGGATAGGGCACAGGCGGTATGAAAGAGAGTGGGAAGGAGCGGCTCAAGTGCGGCGCTTTGCGCCGATTTTGGTAAATGGCGATGCCCAAAAGTGGTATTCAAGCCTGAAACCTCTTTGTACGGATTTTCAAAAACCACCATAAAAGCCATGGGCATGCCCGCCCATGGCTTTTGTTATTTCATCTTCTGATAATGATCGTTTCCTCCGCTCCAGTAGAGTGTCTTTTTATCGACGACGGTCATGTCGTACACGACGCCTTCGTGATCGTCAGAGACGGCTTCGAAGCGGCCTTCGCCTTTCGCGCGCAGGGTGCCGCTGTCCACTTCTTTGAATTTGCCTTTCTTTCCCGGCCGTTCGCGCAGGTGCCAGCCGCCTTCGTCATCGATATCCAGCACATTGGTAGGATTTTTCGCTCCATCCATCGCCCAAGTGCCTTCCAGCGGCTAGAAATCAAAGCTCTCTTCCTCCGCACCTTCTGGCGCTCTCGTGAAGATACCGAAGGCGTCCATACGGAGGACATCGCTGTTCTCGCTGTCAATCCATGTGCGGTGCGCCATGCCGTCGTGTTCATTGTAGAAATAGTCTGCTCCATATTTCTTGACAGGCTGCAGGTAGCCGCTGGCATAGATTTCTCCTTTGGCATCGTAGAGCGCGACGCGCACTTCTTCTGTCTCACCGCTTTTCTCGATCTCAAGACGGTTCTCTTCTTCGCCGTGCCAGCTTCCCAGATAGCGGTTGCTCTCTTCGGAAATCTTCGACTCTTTCACCATGCCTTCAAACGAATCGGGCGGCGCTTCGGCGGATCGTTTCCGCAGGCAGAAACCATGCACAGGACGAGCGACAGAACGAGAGCCATCGGTTTCTTTGCGTACTTCATCTTCCTTCCTCCTTGATCATGAATTCTGAGCGCCTTACTCTTTGTCTTCATTATATAGGAAATCGAGCCGGGCGGGCAAGGATGAGAGAAAATAGTTCGCGGTTAAATGGACCGCATGGGCAGCTCTCAAAACGGCCCTCACCATTCAGTAGGTTAAACAGGTTCAGAAGGTTCTAAAGGTTCTAAGGGTTCAGAGGGGGTAACGGGGGTGGTGCGGCGCATAGTCATATGGAAGCGCCGCGGAGCTTTGAATATACGTTATCCTTGGAAAATAAGAAACCTGTGAACCTTTTGAACCTTCAGAATCCTGAATCCTGAACCCCGAACCATAAAAAATTCAAAAACCTGTTGACACAATAGCCCAGGATGTGATAGTATTATACCCGTCGCTGAT
>UQQQ01000022.1 GCA_900543165.1 uncultured Dialister sp.
GATAGACAGATAGACAGATAGACAGATAGACAGATAGACAGATAGACAGATAGCGCATAGCATGGATTGATATTGCAAAGGGAATAGCAATAATTTTGGTGGTTATAGGTCACTGTATTCCGGATGCAGCAAGCAGTACAGGCATCTCGGTGACGGGATATCGCTGGCTTCATGATATAATTTATTCCTTTCATATGCCTCTGTTTTTCTTTCTGTCAGGCTATATGATTGTACGCAAGAATTTTGTGAAAGCAGGTAAACGGCCATTAGATATCATAAAGAGTCGTTGGAAAAGGCTGATGGTGCCATATATGTTTGTCGGTCTCTGTTATGCACCCTTTAAACCTAAGATGAACAGAGAAGTAGAACTACACTATTAACCCAAAATGAGAGACGAATATTTTTTCAAGTCCACATGGCTTGGCACTTTCAAATTTAAGAGTTCGTAATAATTTCTTACTTGTTTATTTGGCGTCTCAACCGTTACAATCTGGTCTCGGCCCAGCATACACATGAGTGATTGCGTTTTCCCGTATATTTCAGAAAGGGATCTTCTACTGCTATCCACGACCCTTCGTAAGTTGAAAACTATGATTGTATCAATAATGTCGTGTAGAATTTTTCCCCGTACGGTTTCATCAGTCCATTTACTAAGCGGCAGCATCTCCAGATATTCTTTGCTGGTTTTGAATGCTATCTCAATCTGAGTTCTTTCAAAGTAGTTTGTCAGCAGCTTTTCCGGTGTTGTTTCCAAATTAGAAATCAGAATGAAAAAACCGTATTTAACAGTCATCCAGTCTTTATCTTTCATTGCGGCAAATTCTTCCTCATGCTCAGACAAATAATCTCCATACCTTTTTAATGCATTATTCTGATACACATATACATAGGCATATTCCGACCGGCCGAACAGAGTGATGGATTTTCTCTTACCAAAATATGTATGGTGGTTACGTATGAAAAATTTATTTTCCCTTTCCAAAGAGAGGCTTTACCTGCCAATACAGCTCTTTAAAAGGCTATCCGTGCCGGGCAGGCATACGCCCAATCAATGCCTTGCCTGAACCGATATGAAATGCCTCAATAAGAGACTGTGGGATGTAGCCAGCATCCAAAACCAGCGAATCTATCACAATTCCAAGACTTTCTGCCACATCATTGAGCACATTCATAATCGTGCTTATATCAGGAAGCTTGCCGTGAATAATGTCATACCATACCGGTAAACCTGTTGCTTCATCAAGTACCAGTATCAAACGCACCATAGTGTCTGAAGCGGCTATACCATGGTAGGATAAAACGTTGAAAGGATTGTTCATAATGTCGTTTGGAAGCGGTGTGGAGTCAACATAACATCCTTTGCCAAAGGCAGGACAATACTTTTGCATATAGTTTACAAAGCTTTTGGAAAAAGTCAGTTTAGTACGATCATCGCCCATCATAGAGAAATAACGGGAGTCCGTGTGCAGGGATGAAAGTATAATATCTTTTAAAAGATAAGAAGCAAAAGACTTCTCAATAAAATCGTCACAAGATATCTTGGACCCGTCTTTCAACACTCCATGAAGTACATGAGCAAGAAAGCGTCATAGTCCGATTTTTTCTGATTTTTTCTGATTAGTTCATCTTAGGTTAAATAATTGATTTATGAAAAGCTATGGATAGTAATGTTCATGAACAAAGGGAGGTTATTTCGATGGAAAGGTTAAAATATGAAGTTGAAGATGAGACCATAGCCGAACTTTTAGGGGTCCAGAATTTTACAAATGAAATGTCGGCAATGTTGGAGCTTGTTAAAAATGCTTATGATGCGCAGGCTAAATATTTGACTTTGGATTTTAGCAATGGCCATTTGGTCATTGAAGATGATGGTATTGGGATGAATGCTGATGATATCCGCAAACACTGGATGCATGTCGGGAAAAGTGATAAGGGCTATTTTTCGCTGATAGATAAGGACGGTAAACAGAGGGTCTTAGCCGGATCAAAAGGGGTCGGGAGATTTGCATTGGCAAGGTTGGGAAGAAAAGTAAAAATGATCACTCAAAAGATGGGCTCTTGTCCTGTTGAATGGAATACTGATTGGGGTGAATCTACTCTTGAGGAATATTTAGGAGATAATGCCCTTTCGTGCGGGCATGGCACTAAAATAGATATTTCCTTGCTTCGTGATCGTTGGACTGATAAGAGGATATCAAGTTTAACGAATTATTTATCTATTACTTATAACGATGACCAAATGAAGATTCAAATTTTGCCGCAGCAGAAGCTGCCCGTACAGTATATATTTCACAATCCGGAATTAGGAAGAACCCATGTCAGCACTATTCATTTAAACTATGATGGACAGAATCTTTTAACGTACGACATTAAGAATGACGAGTTTCTTGAGGATGCACAGAAATATTGTGGAAACTTGGATATTCATGAAGATATTAATTCCGTCAATATCTTTAATGAACTATCCACAAACGATGATTTTGACTTGTCAAAAGATGAACTTGGTGATGATTTAAAAAAGCTTGGAAATTTCTCTGCTGAATTTTACTTTTCGTTGAAGTCAAGTACAATGACAGATAAAGAAAATTTTTTATATAAATATGAAACACTACAGGACCGTTATGATTATGGTATTGTTTTATATAGGAATGCTTTTAGCATTGCTTCTTTTGATGGAAGTCAAGATTGGCTTGAGCTTAATAGGCGTGTTAGAAGTTCTCCTGCAGCTGCAACTCATCCTACTGGCTCCTGGCGTGTACGGGCGAATCAGATTTCCGGGTATGTTATGATAGATAAAGCTCATAATCCTCAATTAAAGGACATGGCCAATCGTCAGGGACTTGAAGAAAATATATATTATAAACTTTTAGTAAAAATAGTAACCATTGGAATTTCCTGTTTTGAAAGATATCGGCAAAAAATTATACGTAGTATTAATAAGAAAAATGAGAAGATCGTAAGAAAACAAACTCCGGTATTAGATAAAGTGCTGAAGACACCAGAATCGGTACATGGATTATCTGCATCTCAAATACGAGGTCTACATAATGAACTAAATACAATAAGGAAAGAGACGAAACATATTGAACAACAGAAGAAAGAAATAGAAGGAAGATATCATTATGATGTAAGAGTTTTAAATGTTTTTGTAACAATTGGATTAAAAGCTGCTGCTATAGCGCATGAAGCTGGTAATGATTTGAATACCATTGATAAAAACTACGAACGTATTGTGAAGGCATTAAAGACGTATGGTTTTTGGGAAGAACTTAATTCACCGGAAAAAACGCAGCATGTATATAAAAATGTGCCGGAATTGCTTTTAAGGTGCAAAGATGTTAATCATAAGACATCTATCTTTATAAAGACCATGCTCGAACAGATAGAAAAGCATAGGTTTCAAAACCGTCGCCTTAATGTCAATAAAGAAATCAATCGAATTGCGCAAAAATGGATGCGAGATTATGCTAAAATAAAGATCAAAGTTTTGATTAGTAGCACAATTGAAGTAGACGGTTCTTCTGATATATTTGATACGATTTTTGACAATCTTATTTTGAACAGCTGGCAGCAGAATAGTACTTCCAATCAGAATCTTAATGTCAAAATATGCGCTTCCAGGGTAAATGGTTTTTTAGAGATGTCTTATAGAGATGATGGTGCAGGGCTTTCCCAAAAATATATAAATAACCCCAGACGAATATTGGAAGTTCATGAAACATCGCGCAAGGACGGGCATGGTTTAGGAATGTGGATAGTTAATAATACAATTCAAATGACAGGCGGAGAGGTTGTCGATATAGACGGGCATGGTGGCTTTAGTATTCGATTTTGCTTAGGAGATAGATTATGACGAGTGAAATTAACGAGAGCAAGGTTTCAATTAAAATTGTTTATATTGACGATCGTGTTGACGAGGGGGTATCGGAATATTTAAGTGAAATTTATACCAGTCAACCATATCATGATGCAGTAACACAAAGGATTGCTATTAAGGATTATAAAGAGATTCCCTTTAAAAAGGATGCTACTTATGAAAAATTACTCTCAAATTCAGATGTGCGAGAGGCAAATATTATTATCATTGACAATTATCTTTTTGAGGAACGGAATGCAAGAGATAAATTTACTGGGAAACAATTTAAGCTTATATTGCAGGAAGTTTTTCCCTTTATTCAGACATTGGTGATTACACAAGATCAAAACTTAGAGGGGCGGAATGTCGTACATAAATATGATAGTTTAAAGTCAGATATTGAGAGTAAACAGTATTATAAAAACGAGTTAGAAAAACGACTGGATGATGCAATTTCTGGTATATTGGAATATCGAGATGAGTCTAAAAAGCTTGCCCAGGATATAAAAGCTGATGGGAATTTATTATTTGAGCGAATTGACAATTCTCTTAAGGGAATCAATGCTTATGAGGCTTTAACCAAACAGGATATAGATACATTGGTAAAAGCGTTCAAGGAGTTGAAAGAAAATGTCAACAAAAAGGATTGATTATAGGACCACTTCAGGACAATTGGCATATCAGAATATTGAGCAGAAAAAAGCTGAGTTGACAAGGAATATTCACAAAGAGCATTCTAACCAGAAAATAGATTACAATTTGATTAAAAATCGAGAATCACATTTTTATGAGGATTTTTGTACTATATATAATTGGAGCTGTGCTTATTGTGGTGCAAAGAGTGGTATTATTGATTCACAACTATTTGAAATTGATCACTATATCTGCCAATCAGCTTTTCCCAAATCCACGGAGGGACGAGCAAAGGCTGGGGAAGTGAATAATCTGGTATTAGCATGTCACGATTGTAATAGGAGGAAAAGTGACTTCAAATTGGAAGGGAAATATGGTATTTTGCTGAACCCCGACAATAATGCTATTGCTAAAATATTCTATCGAAGCGATGACTATTATATAAAGGTCGCAGATGAATATAAAAGTGATCAAATAATATGTCAATTTTATGCTCAGCTGAATTTGGGAAGTGAATTAAAGCGTTTGGACTATCTGCTTCTTAATGTAAAAGAATTGGAAGATCAGCAGTCAGAAGTTAACTGTATTGTAAGTGATAAATTAGACAAAATCTTTTCCTATTTGTTGAAAAAGCGGAATGCCTCATCATACAAGCTGTCAACAACAAATTAATGGGAATGTTATTGACGGCTTTATGGAGGGGCAAGGCATCATGCTTCAAAAAGAATCAGGAACTTATTATACTCCTGAATGTACTGTTGAATTTATGTGTGACTATATAGCTGAACATAAAGAAAAATCTGGGGCTATACTTGAACCCAGTGCTGGAGATGGGCGCTTTATTAGCGCTTTACAAAAAAGGAACTATGGGAAGTTTTATGCTGCTGTTGAGTATGATGCTGATAAAATAAAGGAATTAAATGCCAAGATTAGTTCACCTTTGACGCGTGTTATTGCCAAAGATTTCTTGCAGGCTATTAAAAGTTGGGAAAGAAAATATGATTTAGTCATAGGTAATCCACCTTACATTAATATAAAAAATATGGAGGAATCTTTCTTACAAGAGGGCAGATTATTATGCAAAGATTATGGGTTGCCCGAAAACTTAATAAAAAACTCTTGGGTAGCATTCATACTTGGCGCAATGAAAGTTTTAACTTCATCAGGGTGTATTTTTTTTGTGTTGCCTATGGAATTTTTGCAGGTAAAATATGCAGAAAAACTGAGAGGATTTTTAGAAGAGCATTTTGATACAATTCATATTATAACGTTTAAAGAAAAAATGTTTCCTGAAATTGAACAAAACACCTGCTTGGTATATTTAACTAACGAGGAGAGAGAAGTTCCTTATATATGTTATAGACAGTATGAGACTTTATCTAGTAAAGATGTGCTGTATCAATCTCAAATAAAGAAAAATAAGCCTTTGAAGAAGTGGACGAATGCAGTTCTGTCAGATTCTGATATTGATTTATTGAAAACACTGGAAGGGCATTTTGAGCCAATTTCTAATTTTGCTTCCAGTAGACCTGGAATTGTTACTGGAGCTAATAAAATATTTATATTAAATCAGGCGGAGGTGGAAAGGTTTCAATGTGATAAATTTGTAAAGCCTATCATCTCTAAAGCTGCGATGGTACGTAATTCTATTAATATTGACCAAGATTTGATAGATGGCTTAGCTGATGCAGGTGAAAAAATCTTTTTTTTGGATTTAAATGGAATTAATGAAGATGATATGTCAAGAGAACTCATTCGGTATTTGCAGGAATCTGGAGAAATAAAACGAAATAACATTGAAATCCGTAAAAGCTATAAATGTTCCCGTAGGGATCCATGGTATGCCGTACCTGTAACCAAAAGTGGAACTGCAGTGTTTTTTAAAAGATATGATACGATTCCTCGTATTTGCATAAAGCCAGAAGAAATATTCACGACTGATATCGCATATAATTTGTTTTTCAAAGAGGAAATCGATTCGGAAAGTTTTGCTTTTTCTTTTTATAATTCACTTACATTAGCTCTTTGCGAATATTCTGGACGTTACTATGCTGGCGGAGTTTCGGAATTGATACCCGAGGAGTTTAAGCAGTTATCTATCCCTTATTCTCTTATAGGTAAGGATGACATAGAAAAGCTGAAGTGTATGTTCCGTAAAAATTCGTCCATAGAAGATATATTGGATTTTGTGGATAATTTTACATTAAGTAATACTATTTCCCCCAAAAATATTATGCAGCTTCGGCTAATTCGGGAAAAATTGATAAAACGGAGAAAATCTCATTGAAGATTATACTTTTCAGAACCACTCAATATGTGTGTGCTATATGGTACGCAATAGGGAGCCAGCAGCTTCAGGTGCATGACTTCTTCCTATATTATTCGTATTTGCAACGTTATTGTATGTTTTTGGCAGGTTGGCAACAGACTAGCTCTCCAACGTGTATCGGGTATTGAAAAGTAGGTGGTTTTCTACTGTGTATTAGGTGACCCTTGTGGAGTGTAGTACTCACTAGCATGATACTAGATTGATAATATATCTTTCTGGAAATCTTGAAATTCAGAGAAAATGTAACTTGGATTCTCGGATCATAACAAACAGGAATTCAGGGGGCATTACCTCAAATTCATGATAAAATCTAGTAACCTGGATTCTTGAATTACATAACAAGAATTCGCAGGAAGTAATAGATTAAATCAACAATAAAATCCGATAAGCACTATATTAAGCATTGAGTTTAGATAGTTATGTGATGTAATTTATTTAGATTACATAACGAGGTGAAACCCATGGCTATAGTTCGACAGAACGACAAACGCAGTGGTATTACATATGTCTACGAATCAACTTCTTACTGGGACAAGGAGAAGCAGCAGATCCGCTCTCATCGGAAGCTTATTGGCCGTCTTGACCCCGAAACTGGTAAGGTGGTTCCCACTAAAGGTTGAGGAAAGAGACGTGGCCAGTCAAAGGACAAAGCCCCTGTACTCAGAAAAAGAGGCCCGGTGCCGTCAATTCACACCAAGCGGCTTTTCTATGGCGCTACCTACCTCTTTGACCAGATTGGAGAGGCTACCGGTGTTGCTGCTGATTTAAAGACCTGCTTTCCCGACTCTTACCGCCAGATTCAGTCCATTGTCTATTATCTTATCCTTGAGAACAGGAACCTTCTATTCCTGTTTGCCGGGTGGGCAAAGCTCCATAAGCATCCATACGGTGAGAATATCCCGTCTCAGCGGAGCTCAGAGATTTTCCAGTCCATCTCTGAGAAAGCAAAGATGCGTTTCTTCCGTCTGCAGGGCAGACGGCGTGCAGAGAAGAAGTGCTGGGCTTATGACACGACATCTATTTCCAGCTGTTCCCAGCTTCTGAAGCAGGTGAAATACGGTAAGAACAAGGACAATGACAAGCTTCTACAGATTAACCTGGCCCTTCTATTCGGCGAGGAATCGGGACTGCTATTCTATTACCGCAAGCTCTCCGGCAATATACCGGATGTGAAGACCGTAAATGAACTGGTACGGGAACTGGATGTCTTTGGCTATGGAAAGATTAAGCTGGTCATGGATCGCGGCTTCTACAGCAAGGATAACATTAACGCCCTGTACCGGAAGCACTATAAATTCATCATAGGTGTGAGGACGATGCTGGGGTATGTTAAAAATTTCATCACAGAAATCGGGACCGGTAAGGATTCTTACGAGGCATACGATGAAAATCATGACCTCTATGCCTTCTCCAAGACCATCACCTGGGATTACGAGCAGAAACGGCCCTACAAGGGGGATGTGCTTAAAGATGAACGGCGTATGTACCTTCATCTCTACTATAACCCGGAAAAGCGGTTGGAGGATGAAAAGACGTTAAACTGCAAAGTCAGTAAACTCCAACATGAATTGGAATCAGGGCAGAGAAAGGCTGACCATGAAAGCGAATACGGCCGGTATTTCATTGTAAAGGAAACACCCAAGCGCGGTATACAGATTACGGTCAATCAGGAAGCAATTGACAAGGCGAGGGAACGCTACGGCTTCTTCGCTCTTGTAAGCAATGAGGTCAAAGATCCTCTTCTAGCCTTGAACATATACCGTACGAGAGATGTGGTAGAGAAGGCCTATTTTGACATCAAAGACCGTCTCAACATGCGCAGGACATTAGTTTCTTCAGAAAGTGCCCTGGAAGGTAAGATTTTTGTCGAATTTGTGGCACTTATTTACCTTTCCTACATCAAGTAGAGGATGTTTCAGGCAGGGCTGTTTGCCAAGTATACCATGGATGAAGTGCTTGATGAACTTGACTCTATTGAATGCTTCATAGAGCCGGGGAAAGCCCCAATACAGGGAGAAGTCCTGGCTAAGCAGGAACAGCTCTATAGAGATTTAGGCGTTACACCACTGCTGGCTGCTCCTGAAAATAGATGATTGGTGAAGCGTGGTCAAATGACTCGTTACGTATTTCGGGAATCGAGGATTCAAGGTAAGCTGCGTCCTTGCCGTGCTACGTGGCGAGGGCAGCGTTGACGACATCGTAGCCAAATACAACATTTCAAGCCGTTCCGTTCTCCGGCACTGGATGAAGCAGTATAATGACCATATAGAACTTAAGGACTACGATCCCAAACGGGAGGTCTATATGGCAGGAGCAAGAAAGAAAACATTGCTTTCGGAGCGCAAGGAGATTGTGGAGTATTGTCTATCGCATAGCAAGAATTACAAGGACACCCCCGCGCACTATGACGTTTCCTACAGTCAGGTATACGATTGGGTGAGGAAATACGTCGCTGACGGGGAAACTGGCCTTATTGACCGGCGCGGACATCATAAAACCGACGAAGAAGTTAACGAGATGGAACGCCTCCAGCGTGAGAACCGGCGCTTGAAACGGCAGCTTGAGGAACAGGAGAGGCTGGTCTATTTCTAAAAAAATTGAAAGCCCTGGAAGGGAGGTGAAACTCGGCAGGCTGCGCCATGCCACAACCTATGAAGCAATCCAGCAGTGCCACACAGAAAAGGGCTGGGGCATTTGCTGGCTGTGTGATCAAGTCGGTATTACGAGAGCATCCTATTATCAATGGCTGAAGCGCGATATCCCAAAAGCGGAAAAAGAAAACGAGATCATCGCCCAACTGATCCAAGAGTATGATGAACGATTCCACCACATTCTGGGCTATCGGCGCATGACTGATTGGATCAATCGCCTGAACCACACGCATTACAGCAGGAACCGCATTCATTGACTCATGAAGGAGCTCAATATCCATTCCGTGATCCGGTGCAAGAAGGCAAAATACAAAAGGGCCACACCAGAAGCCACATCAGAGAACATCCTTCACAGGGATTTTCAGGCAGAACGACCGAACCAGAAGTGGGCAACGGACGTGACAGAATTCAAATGGTACGAAGGATCAGCCGTTAAGAAGCTCTATTTGAGCGCAATCCTCGATCTCTATGATCGGTCGATTGTCGCCTACGTCATAAGCGGACGCAATGACAATAAGCTGGTGTTTGACACATTTGAGCAGGCGATTCGCAAAAATCCGGAAGCACACCCGCTGTTCCACAGTGACAGGGGGGTCCAGTATACCAGTAAAGCATTCCAGTTCAAGCTCTCGAAGCAAGGTATGGAGCAATCCATGTCCCGCGTTGGGCATTGCATCGATAATTGCCCAGTGGAAGGTTTCTGGGGAATTGTGAAGGCAGAGATGTATTTCCTGAACAAGTTCAGCAGCGGCGGCGAGCTGCGTTCGGCCATCGACCAATACGTCCATTTTTACAATTACGAACGTTTTCAGGAGCGATTTGGAGTAAGGACGCCAATGGAAGTTCGCACGGCAGCTCTGCACGCGAAGATCCCGGAACAGTTCCCGATTGCCGAAAACAAACGGATTCAGAAATACAAAGCGAAATTCGCGGCATAACAAAATGCCGCAAATCCCATGCTGATACTAAAACACCAACATGGAACTTACGGCTATAATTTTTTAGATATTTGCCATGTCTACCTTGACAGGGGCTGATCAGTCTTCGGGGCGGTCTTTTGCATGGGTGTGATAAAGACCGGTTATTTTATCATAGGAGAGCAAGGCATGTGATAAAATGGCCTGTTTTTATCACATGGGGAGTGTGATATGATAAAAACAGGAGTTTTATCACTGGGATAGGAGGTGCGCTATCGCTATGGAATATATACCGTTATGGAAAATTTACTATGTTTCGCCGGATACGTATGAGCAAGTCTATGCAGAGCGCTTTTATGCCTGCACGGCAAAGCATTTTCCGATATCCGTCAAAGAGGTCAATCGAAAACAGGCGTATCCTTCTTTCCTTTGCTATAATGAGGAGATCTCACCGCTTATACAGACTATGTACCAGAAGTATATTCAGTTCATAAAGTTACTTGCGGAATGTCCTCCCGTGATGCTTCGGCAGTATGCCGTTTCTTGCCTGATCGAAGAGGTACAGGCCACCAATGAGATCGAAGGTGTCAGAAGTACCCGCAAACAAATCAAAGATATCCTCCAAAATATTCCGGTCCCTGCTGCATATCGGCATTTGGCAAGCTTGGTAGATCAGTATCTTCGGATTTTGAATCATGAGGGGGCTTCTTTCTCTACTTGTCGTGATGTTCGCGATTTCTATGATTCATTTGCTTTGGCAGAGGTGGTACAGGAGAATCCAGCGCATGCACCGGATGGGATTATTTTCAGAAAGGCTCCTGTGGAAATTACCAGTCAGACAAATCGGGTAAAGCATGAGGGACTTATGCCGGAACAGGCGATCATAGAAGCGATGGATCAGGCGTTGTCTATTCTTCAGGCGGCAGAAATTCCGCTTTTGGTCAGGCTGGCGGCTTTTCACTATTTCTTTGAATACATACATCCGTTTTATGATGGAAATGGCCGCACGGGACGATTTATTGTGTCGTATTATCTGTCACGGGAATTTAGTCCGTATATTGCATTGCGGCTATCTGTGGAGATCAATAAACGGAAAAATGCATATTACAAAATGTTTGAGGAGACGAGCAGTCAGTGGAATCGAGGCGATTTGACGCCATTTATCCTGCAATTTATGGAGTTCATATCGCTGGCGTTTGATGATACGATTTCCTTACTTTCGCGAAAAAAGGAGCAGTTGAAACGCTTTGCCGCGCAGCTGAATGAAAAGGTGGCAGGGCAGGATGAGTTGACGAAAACGATCTATTATCTGCTGCTGCAGGCTTCTTTGTTCTCTGGTATTGGGATCACGATGGATCAGCTGATGGAGGCTACGCATAAGACTCGTGTTACGATCAAAAGCCGGCTGAGTAAAATACCGCAAGCCCATTATTGGATGGATAAAAATGAGAAGCCATTTCACTATCGTCTGAATATGAAGATGCTGCTGGGAAGCAAAGAATGATTTGCTCAAGCTTTGAGATGGACGGAAAGTTTGAAGTCTAATGTCTCTCCGTCTCATAGTCTCCCACCTTCCCCTTGACAAACGCAAAAAAGAAGTCTATAGTATGACCATACATGTGAGGATAGAGACATGATGGATCCTTGGTACACGCAAAGAGAGTCTGCGGCTGGTGGGAGCAGATGGTGGGGGGATCGATTACCGCTCTGGAGCAGGAGGATCGAAATCTTCCCGGGTGGCCTCGTTACCGGGCCGACAAGTGGAGCTTTAGCTCTGATTTGGGTGGAACCACGGAATATAACTTTCGTCCCTTAGGGACGGAAGTTTTTTATTGCTTTCATGTTGCTTTCTGCGAAGCGGCTGAAATGGCAGAGCCAAGCAGAAAGCAGCAAAAATGGAAGCCACTGTCCCCAAGCAGTGAATGTTTGTTTTTAGAAAGGAAGATACTATGATTACGATTCGTCTGAAAGACGGAAAAGAGAAGGAGTTCGAGAGCGCGGTATCTCTGGCGGATGCAGCGAAGGCGATCTCCAACAGCCTTGGCAAGAATGCGCTGGTGGCGAAGGTGAATGGCGAGCTGACGGATCTGCGCGATCCGATCGTGGATGGTGCAGAGGTGGAATTCTTCACGAAGGAGGATCCGGAAGGTCTTTTCACGCTGCGTCATACGGCGTCCCATGTGATGGCACAGGCGATCCAGCACCTGTTCCCTGGCGTGAAGTTTGCTATTGGACCGGCGATCGATGATGGCTTCTACTATGATCTGGACTCTGACCATGTTTTCAGCCAGGAGGATTTCGCAGCGATCGAGAAGGAGATGTCGAAGATCGCGAAAGAAAATATTCCGCTGGTGAAGAAGGTGCTGCCACGTGATGAAGCGCTCCAGTATTTCAAGGATAAAGGCCAGGACTATAAGGTCATGCTGATCGAAGATCTGTCGGAGGAGGAAACGATCTCTCTCTATGAACAGGGTGATTTCACGGATCTCTGCGCGGGCCCGCATCTGAAGTCCACCGGCAAGGTGAAGACGTTCAAGCTGATGACGGTCGCTGGTGCTTACTGGCGCGGCGACTCCAAGAATAAGATGCTGCAGCGTATCTATGCGACGGCATTCTTCAGCAAGGAGGATCTTGACCACTATCTCTTCGTCCGCGCGGAGGCGGAGAAGCGCGATCACAGAAAGCTCGGCAAGCAGCTCGATCTGTTCTCCTTCCATGAAGAGGGCCCGGGCTTCCCGTTCTTCCATCCGAAGGGCATGATCCTCAGAAATAAACTGATGGACTATGAACGTGAGCTCTTCAAGGAATTCGGCTATGTGGAGATCATGACGCCGGTCATTCTGTCGAAGAAGCTGTGGCTGCAGTCTGGTCACTGGGATCATTACAAGGAAAATATGTACTTCACCCAGATCGATGAGGAAGATTATGCGATCAAACCGATGAACTGCCCCGGCGGAATCCTGTTCTTCAAGACGCAGCAGCGTTCTTACAGAGATCTGCCGATGCGTGTCGGTGAATTCGGCCTCGTTCATCGTCATGAGCTGAAGGGAGCGCTGCACGGCCTCTTCCGCGTTCGCTGCTTCACGCAGGATGATGCGCACATTTTCATGACGCAGGAACAGATGAAGGATGAAGTCATCAAGTGTATGGCGATGTATCAGAAGATGTATGGTGTCTTCGGTCTGGAATACCATGTCGAACTCTCTACCCGTCCGGAAAACTCCATGGGCAGCGATGAGCTGTGGGAGATCTCCACGAATGCGCTCCGCGAAGCGATTGAGACAGCGGGTGTACCGTACCAGATCAATGAAGGCGACGGTGCTTTCTATGGACCGAAGCTCGATTTCCATGTACAGGACTCTCTGGGACGTACCTGGCAGTGCGGCACCATCCAGATGGATATGCAGCTGCCGGAACGCTTCGATGTGAACTATATCGGCGAAGATGGCGAAAAGCACAGAGCGGTCATGCTGCACCGCGCAGGCTACGGCTCTCTGGAACGTTTCATCGGTATCCTGATCGAACACTATGCAGGGGCCTTCCCGACTTGGATCGCTCCGGTACAGGCGAAGATCATCCCTGTCACGGACAAGAATCTGGAATATGCGAAGTCTGTCGCAGCGGCTATGTCCGAGTCTGATATCCGTGTCGAAGTGGAAGAGGCCAATGAAACACTGGGCTACAAGATCCGCAAGGCGCAGATGGAGAAGGTACCGTACATGATCATCGTGGGCGATCAGGAAATGAAGGGTCACACCATTTCTGTCAGAAGCAGAAAGAATGGCGACCAGGGGTCCCAGTCTCTCCCGATGTTCGTTGCAAACCTGATCCGCGAGATCAAAGAACGGGAAAACTGAGATGGCTTACAAAGAATACCAGAGTGCTGATATCGCACGGGCTGCGCTCCGCATGTCTTTGACCGAGACGCGGGAAGATGAGAATGCGCTGAAGGAAAGGCTGGCGAAGGATGGCATCCGCGCTGTCGCTGTGAACTTTGGCGGGAAATTTCTGGATATCCTTCCGAAGATCTTCGAGTCGGCCATCGTGGCTGCCCAAAGGCAGAAGGTCATCTCTGATACTCATGTGGGGGATGGCTCTGTGGTCGGAGCCATGGAGTCTGCCATCGAGCAGGTGAAACCGATGGCAATCGGCATGAATGTCGGTGGCAAGATCGGTATCGCCCGCTGGAATGAGCATCTCTGCGTCGCGATCTTCGTCGGCGTGGGTGTGCTTCATTTCAATGAGGTCACGGTGGGCATGGCGCATCGTGTCCTTCGGAATGATCTGCCTGATTGAGAAAATCATAAGGGGCAGGGAGTGACTATCTCATACCTGTCCTGCATAAGAAAAGAGCCGGGGGCTTTTGCCTCCGGCTTTTTTGATGGGAGAAAGAGGGAGCCATTTTTCTTGACAGGAAAAGCCGAAGGCGGTACATTGAATGAAATTTGATGGTTCGTTTGAGTGACAGGATGGGTGGAGGCTTTATGAAGGAAAAGATCAGTCTGATTCAAATGGATGTAGAGCTGGGACAGGTGGAAAGAAATTATGAAAAAGCCGTGCAGCTGATGGAGCTTGCGCTGGAAGACAAGCCGGACATTCTTGTCCTGCCGGAAACGGTAAACACCGGTTTCTTTCCGTCGCCGGACAGCGTACTCTATGCCGCTTCTGATGCAGATGGCGTGCAGACGAAAAAGGTGTTCGGAGCATTTGCCAAGGAGCATGGCGCCAATATCGTGGCGGGCTCGGTCAGCGTTTTGGAAAACGGATGCGTTTTCAATCGAAGCTATATCTTTGATCGCAAGGGCGAGGTCGTTGCCTCTTATGATAAGATCCACGGCTTTAGCCCGATGGGAGAAACGAAGTCGTATACCGGCGGCTCTTCCACGGTCCACTTTACGCTGGACGGAATCGCCTGCTCGATGGCGATCTGCTATGACGTACGCTTTTGTGAGCTGATCCGGACAGAAGCCTTGCAGGGGGTGGATCTGTTTTTCCTTCCTGCCGCCTGGCCGCTCGTAAGGAAGGAGCACTGGATCACGCTTTCTAAAGCCAGAGCAATCGAGAATCAGATGTTTTTCTGCGCCGTGAATGAATGCGGCCGTGTCGGCAGCACGCAGTACGGTGGAAATTCCATGCTGCTCTCGCCTCTTGGGGAAGAATTGCTCCATCTGGGAGAAAAGGAGCAGGTGGCCACGGCGGAGATCGATACGGATGTGCTGCAGGGCATCCGAGAGAGCATCAATGTATTTCGCGACAGAAGACCGGAATTGTATCATCTGTAGAAAAATAGGGGGGAAGGCGTTTCGCCCTTTGATTGCGCATGAACGAGGTTCAGCGGGTTCACGAGGTTCAAGAGGTTCAGGGGGGCGGCGCATAAAAATCAGAAGTGCCGCGGAGTATCGATCATGGCGATGCCCGAAGGTTTCTTGAAGAGCCGGTTTCCCGTTTGAGGCTTCCAAACATTGATCATTTTGACTGCGAATGACAAAGATTTCTCGCCTGCGCTCGAAATGACGGTGCAAGAGGGTTCGCAGTCCCCAGCCACCCCTATCGCCCAAGAAAACCGTTTTGCAAAAAGTGCTTGACAAAAGTACCATGGATGGATATACTAATATGCGTAACTTACGTGCGGCCCGGTGGTGTAGTGGTCTAACATGCCGCCCTGTCACGGCGGAGATCGTCAGTTCAAATCTGATCCGGGTCGCCAGCGCGGAAGTAGCTCAGTGGTAGAGCACAACCTTGCCAAGGTTGGGGTCGCGGGTTCGAGTCCCGTTTTCCGCTCCATATGGCGGCATAGCCAAGCGGTAAGGCAGAGGTCTGCAAAACCTTTATCCCCAGTTCGATTCTGGGTGCCGCCTCCATATTACAATCTATTACATTCATATAGACCTGCCGGGGTGGCGGAACTGGCAGACGCAAGGGACTTAAAATCCCTCGGATCGTGAGATTCGTACCGGTTCGATTCCGGTCCTCGGCACCAATTTGAATGATGAGCCGGAGCGTAATGCTCCGGCTTTTTGTTGTTTGAAAATGGGTGTGCGCTGGGAAGCGGTCAGGCATCGGGAAGCTGATGGCGCTGCGTCCCGGTCTGCCCAATGAATCGAGGCAAATTATGGCAAAGAAAGAAAAGAAAACGAATGTCATGCGCATTCTCGACAAAGAGAAGATCTCCTACGAGACGAAGTCCTATGATTATGATGAGGACGATCTCTCAGGCGTGCATGCGGCGGCAGAGCTCGGCTATGATCCGAACATGGTTTTCAAGACCATCGTCACGCATGGCGACAAGACGGGCCCTGTGGTCTTCTGTCTGCCTTCGGAGAAGGAGATCGATCTCAAAGCGGCGGCGCGTGTGAGCGGGAACAAGAGTGTAGAGATGATCCATGTAAAGGAGCTTCCCGGTCTCACCGGGTATCTGCGCGGCGGCTGCTCGCCGATCGGGATGAAGAAGGCCTTCCCGACCTTCATCGATGAGAGCTGCCATCATCATCAGGCGATCAGCATCAGTGCGGGTCAGCGCGGCCGTCAGGTGGTGCTCTCGCCGGATGATCTGATCTCCCTCATCGGGGCGAAGACAGCAGACCTGACGGCGAAGTAGAGAGGCGGAAGCTGGGTTGCCTCATGATGCTGCGTGCGGACTTTTCTCAATAAGAGGCATGAAGGCGGCGATTTTGCCGCCTTATCAATAGGGCGATGCCCGAAGGTTTCCTGCATAGCAGGTTTTCTGCTTCGGATCTCCAAACATCAACCGCGTAGTCGTGGATGACAAAGATCTCTCATTGGCGCTTGAAACGACGATATGAGAGAGTCGCTAGTCACAAGTCACTCTCCTCCTCATCCCTGCTTTCAAACGCCTCATCTTTCGTGAATATCGCATATTAGGGAAACGCTGATTCAATCTGACAACGATTTAATCAGTATTTCCATAGAAAACTGCGCGGCGCCGCTGACTTGATGCGCTGCACCAACCTCTATGAACCTCTTGAACCCATAGAACCTGCTGAATCTCTTTGACATGCCATCAAAGGGCAGCATGCCCCGTGGACGAACCTGCCCCCGATGACCGGATATCATTTCCGGACATCGGGATTTTTTGTTTTTCATGTTGCGTATGCTATAATAAAGTGATATTTTGGATACGTGTGAGTTGTTATATAAAGGAAATATATTATTATGGAAAAGAAGTACTTCACCCTGACCTATGGCTGCCAAATGAATGAATCAGATACGGAGCGCATCAATGGACAGCTGGAGGAGCTGGGATATGCGCCGGCAGAGACGATGGAAGAGGCAGATATCATCATCATGAATACCTGCAGCATCCGTCAGAATGCGGAGGAGAAGGTCTATGGCAAGATCGGGGAGATCAAGAAGCTGAAGGATAAAAATCCGCATCTGCTTTTGGGGATCGCCGGATGCATGGCGCAGGAGAATAAGGGCAAGCTCATCGAGCGTATGCCGATCATTGATTTCGTCATCGGGCCGTACCATATCCATGACCTGAAGGAGATCGTTTCGAAGGAGGATGCGCGCGGCGGCCATGTGGTGAAGACGGAGAGGAATCCGCACAGTGTGAGTGACTACAGCGAGCTTCGTGCGGTGCGTAAGTCTCATGTCTTTGCATGGATCCCGATCATGCAGGGGTGCAACAAGTTCTGCACGTACTGCATCGTGCCGTATGTACGCGGCCGTGAGCTGTCCCGCAGCGTGGAGGATATCTCGCGCGAGATAGAGGGGCTTGCAAAGGAAGGCTATAAAGAGGTGACGCTTCTCGGGCAGAATGTGAATTCGTATGGTCTTGATTTCAGAAACGGGACGGACTTCGGGACGCTGATCCGCACGATCGACAAGGTGGATGGCATCGAGCGCGTGCGCTATATGACGTCGCATCCGAGAGATATGACATTCGATATGGTGGATGCGATGGCGGATTCGCCGAAGGTGGCGCGTCATATGCATCTGCCTGTGCAGCATGGATCGAATGAAATGCTGAAGAAAATGAATCGCGGATATACGATCGAGCATTTCAAGGAGCTTGTTTCCTACGTCCGTGAAAAGATGCCGGACATCGTGCTGACGACCGATCTCATCACCGGGTTCCCGGGGGAAACGGAAGAGATGCATCAGGAGACGCTCGCGCTTTTGAAAGAGGTGCGTTTCGATTCGGCATATACATTCATTTATTCGCCGAGAAATGGCACGCCGGCAGCGCGCATGACGGATCAGATCGATGAGGAGACGAAGCACCGCCGCCTGCAGGAGCTGATGGATGTGGAGAATGAGGTGAGCCTTTCTCTGAATCAGGCGATGGAGGGCAAGA
Organism: uncultured Dialister sp.; assembly: GCA_900543165.1. Lineage (GTDB taxonomy): Bacteria > Bacillota > Negativicutes > Veillonellales > Dialisteraceae > Dialister. Next base: position 18,707 of record UQQQ01000022.1, read on the forward strand.
CCTATCCCATCATCGTCGAAGGCCCGTCGAAGCAGGAGAATGTCTGGTATGGACGTACATCGGGCAATAAGATGATCCTTTTCCCGTATCAGGAAGGCGTCAAGGTCGGTGATACGCTGGAAGCAAAAGTCGAGGTCGGGCAGACGTGGGTGCTAAAAGGGAAATTGGTGTAGTTTCGAGTTTTCTTTGAATGCCTATCTATATAGTGAGGAGTTAGGAGTTAGGAGTTAGGAGTGGCGGAAGGGGCGCACAGTTCATATAGCGCCCCAATCCCCCTTTTTTATTATTGTGCGCGTTGCGTAGTATAAAACTTGGCGGCGCTTTATTATTGTTTTGCGCCGCACCTTCACTCCTCATTCCTCACTTCTAACTTGGAGATATATGCCTTTTGCCTAAATTAGAATGACCAGAAAGAAGGAACAAAACCATGGCCAAAACGCCCTTGATGGCACAGTATAAGGAAGTCAAAGAGAAATACCGGGACTGTCTGCTTTTTTACCGTCTGGGCGATTTCTATGAGCTTTTCTATGACGATGCGCTGACGGCATCGCATGAGCTGGAGCTGACGCTGACGGGGAAGTCGGCAGGGCAGGATGGCCGCGTACCGATGTGCGGGGTGCCTTTCCATGCGGCAGAGCTCTATATTTATCGGCTGATCCAGAAGGGGTACAAGGTAGCGATCTGCGAGCAGCTGGAAGACCCGAAGAAGGCGAAGGGGCTGGTCAAGCGGGATGTCATCCGTGTCATCACGCCGGGGACGATCCTTTTTGAAAATTCCATCGCAGATAAGTCGAACAATTATCTTATTTACCTCTTAGAGGCGGACAAGGAGATCGCCGCCGTGCTCGCCGATGTTTCGACGGGCGAGTGCTGGTGGGGGACTTGGGACAAGAAGAAGGAGCAGGATGCCTTCTTCGACCTTCTCTCGGTATATAGTCCCGCAGAAGCGGTGTGTCTTGTGTCGGATGATTTCTATGAGAAGCTCTCCCGCTTCGCCGCGGCGCGCCTCGGGGCCTGTCTACTGACGCGAAGGGATGATGAGGACGAGAGCGCCATCCCACCGGCGGCAGCGTCTATAGAGAATCGCCATGTGCAGAAGGCCTTCGCCCTTCTCTCCGGATACCTCAAGGAGGTTATGCGCTCGGAGGCGGCGGATTTCCATGATCCGCGGCCGATCCGTGAGGATCATACGCTGACGCTCACCGAGGAGTGCCTTAGAAATCTGGAGATCACGCGGAATATGCGTGACGGCGGGCGGCGCGGCACGCTCCTCGAGCTTCTCGACTATACGCATACAGCGATGGGGGCGCGCCTCTTGAAGCGTTCTCTGGAGCGGCCGCTGACGGATGTGAACCGCATCATACTGCGCCAGTCGGCGATCGAGGAGCTGACACAGCACATGACGGAGCTTTCACGTCTGGAAGAGATGCTTTCCGGCGTCTTTGACTTCGAGCGTATTCTTTCCCGCATCGAGGCGAATTCGACTTCGCCCAAAGACCTTCTCTCTCTCAAAGCGACGCTTCGCGCGGTGCCGCAGGTGAAGCAGCTCCTCTCCGGCGCAGGCTCGGTGCTTTTGAAGAAGCTGAACAGCCAGCTCTCGACGCATGATCCTGTCTTTGACCTTCTGGACCGTGCGATGAATGAGAACGGGACGGGCAACATCAAGGACGGCAAGTACATCCGCGAAGGCTTCTCCGCTGAGCTGGATGAAGTGCGCTCGCTGTCGGAGAACAGCCAGAAGTACATCCAAGAGCTGGAAGAGAAGGAAAAGGAAAAGACGGGCATCAAGCTCAAGATCGGCTTCAATAATGTTTTCGGATACTATTTTGAGATCTCCAATGCGAATAAGCTCCCTGTCCCTGCGTACTATGTGAGAAAGCAGACGCTCGTGAATGCGGAGCGCTATATCACGCCGGAACTGAAGGAATTCGAGACGAAGGCGCTCTCCGCCAAAGAAAAAACAGAGCAGCTCGAGCTCAAGATCTATCAGGCGGTGAAGGCGGAGATCCGTCCGGAGATCCCTGATATGCAGAAGACGGCGCGCGCGCTCGCAGCGGTGGACTGCCTCGCAAGCCTTGCGCGGGCAGCGATCAAGGACCGCTACATCCGTCCGTCGATCATTAGCCCGAAGGATGGGTATATTTCCATTAAAGACGGCCGTCATCCGATGGTCGAGCATGCCTTGAAGAGAGACATGTTCGTCCCGAATGATACGGAGCTGAATCATCGGAATCAGGAGATCTTGGTCATCACGGGGCCGAATATGGCCGGTAAGTCGACCTACATGCGTCAGGTCGCTGTCCTCACCATCATGGCGCAGGTGGGCTCTTTCATTCCTGCAAGGAGCGCGGTCTTCGCGCCCGTCGATCGCATTTTCACGCGCGTCGGTGCGACGGATGATATTTCTACGGGGCAGAGTACCTTCATGGTGGAAATGCAGGAGGTATCCTACATCCTTAGGCATGCGACGAAGAACAGTCTTATCATTCTGGATGAGATCGGACGCGGCACGAGTACCTATGATGGCATGAGCATCGCGAAGGCGGTCGTGGAGTATATCGATCAGAAGATCCACGGCTATACGCTCTTTGCGACGCACTACCATGAGCTGTCTGATATGGCAGAGACGAGCCCGCGGATCAAAAATTACACGGTATCCGTCAAGGAACGGGGAAAGGATATCACCTTCCTGCGCCGTATCGTGCCGGGCTCGGCGGATCGGAGCTATGGGATCCACGTCGCACGCCTCGCGGGGCTTCCCGAGTCGCTTCTTGCCAGAGCCGATGAGATCCTTCTGGGGCTTGAGAAGGAGGATGGGAAGAGCCGTCCCGCTCCGGAGAAGCCGCAGGCAACAGCTGGCGCGATGGATCTTTTCAGCTCGCCCATCATTGACGAGCTTGCGCAACTGGATGTCATGAGCAAGACACCGATCGAAGCGATGGAGATCTTATTCCGGCTGAGCCGCGAAGCGAAGGAGGGACGCTGATGGCATTGATCCATGTACTCGATGAAGTGACGGCGAATCAGATCGCCGCCGGTGAAGTGGTGGAGCGTCCGGTGAACGCAGTCAAGGAAATGGTAGAAAATGCCGTGGATGCCGGCGCGAGCGATATAGAGGTGGAGATCGCGGACGGCGGACTCACCTACATCCGCGTCACGGACAATGGTAGCGGCATGTCGGCAGAAGATGCGAAGCTCTCCATCGTGCGTCATGCAACGAGCAAGATCTCAACGGTGGATAACATTTATCACATCGCCTCGCTGGGTTTCCGCGGAGAGGCGCTGGCGAGCATTTCTGCCGTCTCTCGCACGGCCATCACGACCCGGCGCCAAGAGGATGTGGAGGGAACGATCGTCGAAGTTGAGGGCGGGACAGTCAGCGAAGTGAAGCCGACCGGCGCACCAGGCGGCACGACGATCGAGGTGCGCGATCTCTTCTATAATGTGCCGGCCCGGAAGAAATTCCTGAAATCCGAACGGACCGAGGCCAGCCGCATCAATACGATGATGGGGAAGCTCGCACTCGCGAATCCGGATATTTCCTTCCGCCTCATCAATAATGGACGCACCGTTATTGAGACACCGGGGAACGGTCGTCTCCTCGATGTCGTGTCCGCGCTCTACGGCACGAAGACCGCTGGCGAGATGCTCGAAGTCTCGGGGGAAAACGAAAGAGGCATCCTTTCGGGGCTCATTTCCAAGCCTTCGCTTTTGAAGAGCAGCCGCCAATACCAGACGATCATCATCAACCGCCGCGTCGTCGAGAGCAGTGCGGTGTCGAAAGCTGTCGACAATGCCTATCACTCGCTGCTCCCTAAGAATGGATACCCGCTCCTTGTCCTCGCCTTCACTGTCGCTCCCGAGTCGATCGATGTGAATGTGCATCCGCAGAAGCGGGAGATCAAATTCTCTGATGAGCAGAGCATCTTCCGCCTCGTCTATCACAGCGTCCTTCAGTCGCTGACGACCAAGGATACGCCGGATGAGATCGCACGCGAAATGATCAAAGACCCGGGGCATCAGGTGGCAAAGGAGAGCGACTTTGACCTGGCGTCTGTCAAGGTCGAAGAAGCGCACTTCGTGGGGCCTGACATTGGACTCACGGAAAAAGAAAAGGATCCCGCGCGCTGGGGAGAGCCGGGCGCAGCCTATGCAGCAGAAGAACGGCGTCCGATGCCCACCTGGCATCCGCAGGGAAAGCCGGCAGGAGAAAGGCGGGAGATCCCCTTTACGCCCTCGATTTCCAAAGAGAAACTTTTCTCGAAGGAGTCCGTCTTCCCGGGCGTAACGCATGAAGAAGCACTCACGCCCGAGGTGCTTTTCGATGCGCCAAAGGCCGAAGAGCCGATCATCCCTTTGGGGCAGGTCGCCAAGTGCTTCATCCTCTGCCAGCGGGGGATGGATCTCTTCATCATCGACCAGCACGCGGCGCATGAGCGCGTCCGCTATGACCGTCTGGCGGCGCGCGCAGAGGGCATCCCGGTGCAGGAGATTCTGGTGCCTTATCTCCTCCATGCCGACTCCGAAGATCTCGCGCTCTTGGAAGAGCATGAGGCGGATCTGGCGCGTCTTGGCATCACCTTTGAGCAGGCAGGCCCGGATGTCATCCGCATCACGGGAAGTCCGGAGGATCTCTCGGAAGCGGACATGGACCGTGTGATGAAGGACATCACGCGCGCTTTCCATGAGAAGGACGTGCCTTCGCCGGAGACGATGCGTCATCGCATGATGGCGTATGCCGCCTGCCGCGGTGCGATCAAGCGCGGAGATCCCTTGAACATCCGGCAGATGAAAGAGCTCATCGTCGACCTCTTCCACACGAGCCGCCCCTTCGTCTGCCCGCATGGCCGCCCGACCATCGTGAAATTCACCCCCGAAGAGCTGGGAAGGCTCTTCAAACGCCCATGAGGACGGGCGTCACGACCATCCGCCATGCGGACTCCTCCATCGTCAAAGAGGCGAAGCGGCGCGGAGAAGCGCTGGGATTTCCCTACATCCCGCGCGGCGATACACTGGAAGAGATGACGGAGGAGACCGGGCTTTCCGGATTCCTCATTTACGGAAAGCAGCTCCCTCTTTACTGGTTTGACGGCGAGGAGTACCGCTTCCATTTGGGAACGGCGGTGCTAAGGACCACGCAGCTTCGAAAAGGAAATCCTGACCGCCTCTGCGCTCTCCTTCCGGCGGACGGTCCCTGTGATGTGCTCGACTGCACCTTCGGGCAGGCAGGGGATTCGAGTACGATGTCATGGTTTTTGACGGGCAGAGGGCGTGTGACCGCGCTGGAAAAAAGCCCCATCCTCTATGAGGTAGGGCGCGCCGGCATCGCAGGCTACGAGGATAAAGACGAGAGCCTCACCGATGCCGTCCGGCGGATCCAGCTGATCCATGCCGACTATGTAGAGCATCTGGCAGGCTGCAGGGATGACGCCTACGATGTCATCTATTTTGACCCCATGTTCCGCCATCCGGTGAAGCGCAGAGAAAATGATATGGAAGGCTTCCGGGCGGCAGCGGTGTATGACAGCCTGACGGCGGAGATCTTACGAGAAGCTCTCCGCGTCTGCCGGAGAAAGGTCATCGTGAAGGAGCGGCCCTTCGCGGGCATTTTCAGAGATCCCATCTTCACGAACGTCTTCATGAAAAGAGGGCAGTCGACCGCATATGGGGTAATAGAGAAGCGGTGACTGGTAGTTAGGGATTAGTGGCTAGGGATTAGGAGCCTCGAGTGACTAGTGACTGGTGACTAAATACTAACTTCGGGCATCGCCACTACCTGTACCTTGCGGCGTTTCTATATTTTTATGCGCCTTTATGCGCCGCGCCAGCACTCCTCACTCCTAATTCCTAACTGGCGAGCAAAGCTTTCATCCACAAACAAGGGGCGGCACGCCCCATGGGCTAAACCCGAACCCCGAAGTTTGAAAGCAGAGATGAGGGATTAGATTAAAAGACTAGGAGACATTAGACATCAGAAGTCAGACATCAGACATCAGACATCAGACATCTGATATCTGACTTCTAAAGTCTCCAAGTCTTGGGCATTGCCCCATACATATTCGCGGCGAAGCCGCCACCACCATCCCTAATCCCTAGTCACCAGTCACTAGTCCCTAGTTACTATTTCACCCCGAAAGGAGCTTCACCATGCCCAAAGAAAAACTCATCACCATCCTTGGCCCGACGGCTTCAGGAAAGACGGCGCTCGGCGTGTACCTCGCAAAAGCGCTGGGCTCGGTCGTGATCTCCGGAGATGCCTTTCAGGTGTACCGCCGCATGGATATCGGGACAGCGAAGGTGACGAAAGAAGCAGCAGAGGGCGTACCCCATTTCCTCGTGGACTGCCTGGAGCCGACGGAAAGCTACTCGGCCGCGGATTTTCAGGAAAAAGCGAAGGCTATCATCCATGAAGAAAATGAGAAGGGCCGCATCCCGATCGTCGTCGGCGGGACAGGGCTCTATATCCAGTCGCTTCTGGAAGGCTACGAATTTCTTCCCAAGGTCGGGGGAAGGAGCCGCTGGGAGCATCTCCTTGCCGAAGAGGGGAAGGAAGCACTCATCGAAGAGCTTCAAAAGCGGGGCGCAGATGTGCCGATCGATCCGCAGCGCATGGTGAGGAAGCTCGAGCTTCTCTCTTCCGGAAACAAGGATAGAGAGGCGGGCAAAGCCCACACGCTCATCTATGACGGCCCGGTTTTGGGAATTGCTATGGACAGGGCGATATTATATGATAAAATAAATAAGCGGGTCCACCAGATGATGGAAGCAGGACTCTTAGAGGAAGTCAGGTCACTTTTGGAAACGGGCGTTCCGGAAGCTTGCCAGGCCATGAAGGGCATCGGCTATCGCGAGATGATCCCTGTGGTTCGCGGTGAGCGCACGCTGGAAGAAGCTGAGGAGCTGATCCAGAAGAATACCCGGCACTTCGCCAAAAGACAGCTGACCTGGTACAGACGAATGCCATATATTCACTGGGTGGAAAAAACACCATCAGACGGAGACATATGGTACAGGGAAATCTTAGCCTATGTCATTTCACAAGTTAGAGGAGAATCACAAGATGGAAGGTAAAATGAATCTGCAGGACACATTTTTGAATGAAGCAAGAAAGGAAAACGTGCCAGTCAGCATCTTCCTGATGAATGGTGTCCAGCTCAAGGGCAAAGTGAAGTCCTTCGACAGCTTTACCGTGCTTTTGGTCAGCGAAAACCGCTCTCAGCTGATCTACAAGCACGCTATATCTACAATTCAGAGGATTTAAACGATAACAATGGATAAAAAACTGAAACAGATCAAAAACGAGGCGCTCGAACTTTGTGCGCCTGTTTTTCATGAGATGGAAGAAATTTCCCTCTATAACACGCAGAAGGTACTCGAGGCTTTCCGTAAGCATCACCTCTCTGCCTATCATTTTGCGCCATCCTACGGCTATGGCTATGATGATCCCGGCCGCGGCAAGCTTGAAGAGATCTGGTGCGACGTTTTCAAATGCGAGGCGGCTCTTGTCCGTCCGCAGTTCGTCTCCGGCACCCATGCCTTAGGCACCGTACTCCTTGCCCTCCTCGAACCGGGCGATACCATGCTTTCCGCTGTCGGCGCTCCCTATGACACCATGCAGAGCGTCATCGGCATTTCCGGCAACGCTCCTGGAAATCTGAAGTCCCGCGGTGTTCATTACAAGGAAGTGCCGCTCAAAGGCGACACCTATGATCTGGAAGGCATCGCCGCCATGGTCGATGAGCACACCAAGCTCGTAGAAATCCAGCGTTCGCGTGGCTACAGCCTCAGAAACTCCCTCTTCCCGGAAGACATCAGGAAGATCATCGACGTCGTCAAAGCAAAGAATCCGAAGACCATCTGCTTCGTGGATAACTGCTACGGCGAATTTACAAACAAAGAAGAACCGATCGAGCTCGGCGCAGACATCATCGCCGGCTCCCTTATCAAGAATGCCGGCGGCGGATTTGCTCCGACCGGTGCCTACATCTGCGGCAGAAAAGACCTCGTCGAACGCTGCGCGCACCAGCTCACTGTCCCTGGCCTTGGGGACGAGATGGGCTCCTACGCGGCTTCCTATCGGCCCTTCTTCGAAGGCCTCTTCCTTGCGCCGCATATGACCCGTCAGGCTGTGATGGCAGCGGAATTCTGCGCCGCCGTCTTCCAGAAGCTCGGCTTTGCCGTGACGCCGGAGCCGGGGCATCTCCGCACCGACCTCATCACGACGGTCGCTTTGAACAGCGAAGAAAACATGTGCCGATTCGCCGAAGCCATCCAGAGCTGGTCGCCTGTCGACTCCGACGCGACCCCGGTGCCCGGCCCGATGCCCGGTTACGTCGATCCCATCCTCATGGCAGCAGGCACCTTCGTACAGGGCTCCACGATCGAAATGTCCGCTGACGGTCCTGTCCGTCCGCCGTATATCATGTACTTCCAGGGCGCTCTCACCTTCGAGCATGCCGTCCTTGCCGTCATGGGCGCGGCAGAGAAGATCATGGGGAAATAGTGACTGGTGACTAGTAGCTAGGGATTAGGACGATACGGGATGACCGCAGTCGCCATATATCTTTCATAACATAACAAAAGCGCGCTTCCGGTGATTCGGGGCGCGCTTTTTGGCTTGAATGATTTTCCCTTTTCATCGGGACGGGGAACCGCGCCAGCGGCGCTCGGTTGCTTATGTGAGAGCCACTATATTTGCAGACGCATTTCCTGTTTGGCTCAGCCGTCTTTCATACCGCAGGTACCCTATCCGCCCCTTCGGGGCACCTTCCCCTCGAGGGGAAGGCTGAATCGATGTGCGAAGCCGCCACATTCATTTCTCATTCGAACAGTGCTTTCACCCACAATCAAAGGACGACACGTCCCACCGGTTAACTACCAATCCCTCACCACTAAGCCCTGCCCACCGCGAATCTTTTATGATACAATGAAAAGCAAATCACATCCGCAATGACGGAGGAAAGAGGAATGTAAATGGGAAAACAAATCCTTCTGGTCAATGATCTTCCCGGCTACGGCAAAGTGGCACTGGCGGCGATGATGCCGGTCCTGGCGCACATGGGTCACATCACCTACAATCTGCCGACGGCACTGGTATCGAATACACTGGACTACGGGAAATTTGAAATTCAGGACACCACGCACTTCATGAGGAACACACTCAAGGTCTGGCAGGAGCTCGGCTTTACCTTTGATGCGATCTCCACAGGTTTCATCGTCTCCCACGAGCAGGCAGATCTGATTTCCTCCTACTGCTGCGAGAAGAGAAAAACAGGGACGAAGATCTTTGTCGATCCCATCATGGGTGACGAGGGGCATCTATACAACGGCCTCACCGAAGACACCGTGAAAGAAATGCGGGAGCTTGCGAGAAATGCGGATTACATGGTGCCGAACTATACGGAAGCCGCCCTCATCGCAGGCGTAGCATACCAGGCAGAAGGCCTCACGTGGGAAGAGGCGAAAGCACTCTTGAACAAGCTCCATGCCATGAGTCATGGCTCGGTCATCATCACGAGCGCGAAGGTCGACGGGGAAGACGCCGTCGCAGGCTATGATGCCGCGCGCGACGAATATTTCCTCCGTACCTTCACCATGGTGCCGATCCGCTTCCCGGGGACGGGCGATATTTTCTCTTCCATCTTCATGGGAGAAATCCTGAACGGTGAGCCGCTCATCCGCTCCGTCGAGAAAGCGATGGGCGCGGTGAAGCTCCTCATCATGAAAAACAAGGACAGTCAGGATACCTTCAAAGGGATCGCTATTGAAAATTCGCTGGAGGTGCTGGACTGATGCCAAGAAGACCGAAGATCCGCATCACGCTCGTCGATCGCAAAGGCCCCTGTCCCTGCCACCGCGGACACCGCGTGGGGGACTCGTGGGATTTCGACAAGGATAGAGGAAATCTCTGCCCCATGGCGATGCACGTCGCCTTCCCCTACGTCGACATCCTCCGCTACGGCGGCGAGATTCCCCAGCGCGGCGAGGAGAAAGGCACCGCCCTCTTCTGCTGCCCCGACGTCGATACGATCAATGTGTTTAAGATAGAGAAATTGAGTGACTAGGGATTAGGAGTGACTGGTGACTAGTGACTAGTGACTAGCGACTAGGAGACAAAGAGACCAGAAGACATTAGACTCTCCCATATCGTCATTTCGGGCGAAGCGAGAAATCTTCTTTGCAGACCGATAAACGAAGGATGTTTGAAAGTAGAAATACGTAGCACCGAGGTGTCGTTTCCGTATGAGTGCCTATGTGATACTGACCGCAGTGCAAGGGAAACGCTGATTAAATCGCAGAGTCAGATTTCATATGGATTTTTATACATAGCTTCGTCATCATCTTCCTTAAATAGCTCGCTATTCGCGTTAGATGATTCCTTGCTCTGTATAAAAATCCAAGAATGAAATCTGACAACGATTTAATCAGTGTTTCTCTAGAAAGATCCCTCGACTACGCTCGGGATGACGATACGGGAAAGGGATACTCTCAAAAGCTTGCAAGCAGGGATTAGGAGTGACTAGTGACTAAAATTTCACTTTCGGACATCGCCCTATTTATACTCCGCGGCGTTTAGATCCTTCGACTCAGCTGCCATTATTCAGATAAGCGTTTCCCTAACATACAGCTTTTTTCTCCGCTCAGGATGACGAAAAGCGCCGCACTATCCCCGCCCCACCTATAGAACCCGCTGAACCTCTTTCGCAAACAATCAAAGGGGGGCACGCCCCGGGCTAACCCTGAATCCCGAACCCGATTTCCAACCACCCAAAGGAGCCAAACCTATGAAAGAACAGATGAAATTCGTCCGCAAATTGCCGGAACCGATCGAAGTGCAGCAGGAGATCCCGCTACGCGCATCATACAGAAAGCTGAAAGCAGAAAGAGACCAAGCCATCGAGGACATCATGACCGGCAAAGACGACCGACTTCTCCTCATCATCGGTCCCTGCTCGGCGGACAATGAGCTTGCCGTCCTCGACTACTGCACGCGCCTTGCGAAAATCGCTGACGAAGTGAAGAACAAGCTCTTCATTGTGCCAAGAGTCTACACGAATAAGCCGAGAACCATCGGCAAAGGCTATAAAGGCATGCTCCACCAGCCGGATCCCGAGGGCAATGAGAATATGATGGAAGGCATCAAAGCCATCCGCCGCATGCACGTCCACGTCATCGAAGAGACCGGCTTCACCTGCGCCGAAGAGATCCTCTATCCGGAAAACCACCGCTACCTCTCCGACCTCCTCTCCTACGGCGCGATCGGCGCGCGTTCCGTCGAGGACCAGCTCCACCGCATGATCGCAAGCGGCGCCGGTATCCCTGTCGGCATGAAGAATCCGACCTCCGGCGACCTCTCCGTCATGATGAACTCCATCGAAGCTGCGCAGAATGAGCAGGACTTCCTCTTCCACGGCTGGGAAGTCCACACCACAGGAAATCCGCTCGCCCATGCCATCCTCCGCGGCTACGTGAACCATTTCGGCACCAGCATGCCGAACTACCACTACGAGAACCTGAAGAAGGTCTTCGACCTTTATGGAGAACGTACCCTCATCAACCCTGCTATCGTCGTTGATTGCAACCATAACAATTCCGGCAAGAAATACATGGAGCAGATCCGCATCGCCAAAGACGTCATGGCCAGCCGCCGCTACTCCTCTGACGTCGCCGGCATCGTGAAAGGCCTCATGATCGAGAGCTACATCGAAGATGGTAGCCAGAAGATCGGCGAAGGCGTCTACGGCAAATCCATCACCGACCCCTGCCTCGGCTGGGAAAAGAGCCGCGCCCTTATCCTCGAGCTCGCAGAACTTGTGTGAGAATACAGGTTTGGCGGGGCTGATGCGGCATCTTGTGTGCCAGTGCAGACCTGAGGCTTCAGAGTGTTTCCCTAGAGCGAAGTTTAGCCGTACTTGTACGACATAAACTGTGAAATGCGCTGGTGCCAGATTGCAGGGAATGCCTTCATGGATACAGTGAAACGGTATGCTGCATCTTTGTGATGGGAAAGTGACTTTTTTCCAAAGGAAGAAGGTCACTTTTTTTACGTTCCCGTAATTCTATGTATAGAAGCGGGAGAGTGTTTCCACGCGTGTATTCACTTTGACATGTTGGGGAAAGAGGCACTCCCGTTTCGCTGCCTTCCCCATTAGGGAAGGGGGATCGCGCCAGCGGTGGATAGGGTTCTATCGTAAATCGTCGGTTTGAGATTCTCTTTCGCACTCTCTTTCATACCGCCAGTGCCCTATCCGCCCCTTCGGAGCGCCTTCCCCTAGAGGGGAAGGCTATTCATAGCAAGCGGAGAAGCCGCCATCACCATTCCGATTCCTCATTCGCGCAGGGCTTTCATCCGCAATCCATGGGCGATCCGCCCACGAGCTAACCCTGAACCCTATTTCCAATTTCCCAAATCCGTAGTATAATATGCATACGTCATCTCATAAGTACATGATAGAATGACATATGGGAATAATTCTATATCAATGCCAGAAAATGAAGCAAAGGAGTGTAGAAGAATATGGCAATCAAGACAAGAAAAGTAGGAATCATCGGTGCCGGCAATGTCGGCTCTCATCTGGGACTGCAGCTCGCGGTACAGGGGCTGGCGGATGAAGTCGTTTTCTACGACGTGAATAATGACAAGGCGATGGGCGAATCCCTCGACCTGATGGATGCGGTCAGCTACCAGCCGCATCATTTCGAAGCGTATGCAGGTACGATCGATGACATGAAGGATGCAGACATCATGATCAATGCATCCGGCAAGCCTCGTCTGCCGGGACAGACCCGCCTTGATATGATGGATGGCGGCATCGCGACGACGAAGGAATTCCTGCCGCTCATCGAAAAGTCCGGCTTTGACGGGATCATCATCTCGATCTCCAATCCATGCGATATCATCGCAGAATATATCCAGTACAAGCTGGACTATCCGAAGAATAAAATCATCGGCTCCGGCACGGCGCTCGACTCCGCTCGTCTGCAGTACCAGCTGTCTGACCAGCTGAAGATCAACCGCCGCTCGCTCACGGCGTACCTCTTGGGTGAACACGGGGACTCCAGCATGATCCCGTGGAGCCATGTCACGGTCGCCGGCAAGAAGCTGGATGAACTGCTCGCTGAAAAGCCGGAGCTTTACAAGATGGATCCGAAGAATGTCATCCTGGAAAAGGTACACCGTGAAGGCTATGTGGAAAATACGACCAAGGGCTGCACGGAATTCGGTGTCACGTCCGCAACGGCAGAACTGGTCCGTGCGATCTACCACAATGAACACAAGGTGCTGCCGGTCTCTGTATACCTCGATGGCCCGTACGGCATCAAAGACAGCTTCGCTTCTGTACCGGTCAAGATCGGCAAGGATGGCGTAGAAGACATCATCGAGCTCCATCTGACGGATGAAGAAAATGCGGAACTCCAGGCTTCTATCAAAGTCCTGAAGGAACATTTCGAAAGAGCGCTGACGCTGTAAGAGCATGAAAAGGACGTGTGAGAGATCGCATGTCCTTTTTTATAGGAAGGCGAGCGGATGGTGCATAACGCATAAAGGAACAGAGGCGCCGTTTCTAGGAAAGGAATTTTGCCGTATATCCGCACCATGCGCTGCACCCATAGGGCCTGCAGGAACCGTTTCTCTAAATTTTCTTTCCAAACGACCTTGCTATCACTCGTCCTTTATGATAAAATACTTTGGTATGAATAATGCAGACGGGAGGTGAAACCATTGCCACAGATTAAATCCAATATGAAAAGCATGAGACAGGACGCTGCTAAGAAAGCTGCTAACGCTGCTGTTAAATCCCAGATTCACGGCGCTATCAAGAAGGCTGTCGCTGCTGCTAACTCTGAAAATAAAGACGAAGCTTTTCGTGCTGCTGTAAGCATCATTGACAGCGCTGCTAAAAAAGGCGTGATCCACAAGAATGCTGCTGCTCGTAAAAAATCCCGTCTGAACGCAAACGTAAATGCTGCTATCGCTGCTGAAAAAGCTGCAGAAGCTAAAGAAGCTGCTGCTGAAGCTAGAGAAGAAGCAAAAGAAGCTTACAAGGAAAAGATGGAAGAAAAGGCTTAATTTTCCGAGGAAGAAATCCCATGGTCTTAGGACTGTGGGATTTTTTTATTGGGAAAGGGAGGCGCGAAAATGGTGCGGGCGAGATTCTTCAGTCAACGTTTTCTTGCCGTAGCCTTCAGGCTCCGCTTTCCCTCTTGGCCCTTGCTTATCGGCGCCAAACCTTGAAACCCTGTCCCCCTCTTTAGTACAATAGAGCAAAAGGAGGAGATATCAAGTATCTGATTTTATAGGCCAATATGTATATTGGTGATACAATGTGTTTATGGAGGTTAAAGCCATGAACACATCAAATATTACTAGTTACAAGCCTAAAGAATTTGCAGAGTTTCTCAATGGCACAGTCAAGACACTTCAACGCTGGGACAGTAAGTATTCTTCATGTATTTTCATGTAGGCTGTATGGCTTACGAAAATACAAAAAACAGATTGAGGGGGGATGAGACTATTGCTAAAGGCGTTCAAAACGGAGATAGCCCCCACTGAAGGACAGAAAACCAAAATCATTCGTTCTATCGGCGTGGCATGCTTGACGAAAAACAGAAACGTTTTGTTACTGCCAACGATTTTGACAAGTATGTTAATCATAAGCTGAAAAAGGAACTGCCATGGATTGATCAGTGCGGCTCTAAGGCACGTAAGAAAGCCTTAGTAAACGCTGAACAGGCATTTCGGCGGTTCTTCTCTGGTACGTCTGGGTTTCCGAATTTCAAAAAGAAAGCGAATCAGGACGTAAAGCTGTATTTTCCCAAGAATAATAATGGCGACTGGACGATATGGCGACTGGACGATATGGCGAC
>UQQQ01000023.1 GCA_900543165.1 uncultured Dialister sp.
AGATATGTCCCTGCTTCATGCTTATATGGTACTATGTTTTAGAAGAAAAAGCAAGTGGGAAAATATTAGCAACGCAAGATATAGTTCGTTTTATGGACTGCAAGAAGTTCGGACATACCATTCATGTGGTAAATACAGAGGCTTAGATGATGTATACTGTTTGGCTGTAGGTGACTGGCGTCTTGAAGCAGCCAGAGATTAGGAGCCTCAAGTGACTAGTGACTTGCATACTGCTTTCGGGCATCGCTTCATATACTCGCGGCGAAGCTGCCACCTTCATTCCTAATTCCTAATTCAAGCAGAGCTTTCATCTGCCATCGGGGAGGGCGCGCGGTGCATGATGTCTCATGCACCGCGCACTTTTTTTATGCATCTTTCTTCGAATATGTTAAAATAAGAAGGTAGTGTAAAAATCATTTCATTTCAAATACGGGAGGCTCATCATATGGATGATCTGATCATAGTAGACTGTCAGTATGATTTTATCGATGGCACGCTGGCCTGCGCTCACAGCCATGAGGCCGTGGCATGGCTGGTCGATTTCATCAATACGCATGAAGTGCGCGCGCTGTATACGTCTGACTGGCACAGTGAGACGAATGGATCTTTCAAAAAGAATGGCGGCATCTGGCCGGTCCATTGCGTGGCCGGCACCGAGGGGGCGGCGCTCGATCCCTCTTTCGCGCGGGATATCAAGCGGGAAGCGAATCGTCCATCGAAGGAAAATCTCTTCCTCAAAGGGGTGAGAGATGATGTGGAAGAGTATTCTGCCTTCCATGGGGTGAACGGAAAAGGAAAGGCGCTGCATGACGTCGCTTCCTCTCATGTCTATGTGGGCGGTATCGCTTCAGAGTACTGCGTGAAGGAGACGGTACTGTCTCTGCTGCAGTCAGGCCGGAGTGTGACGCTTCTGGTCCCCGGTCTGGGCTGGGTCGCTGAAGAGGATCATAAAAAGGCGCTTGAAGAGCTGAAAGACCTCGGGGTCAAGCTGGTGAAAGCCTAAGCTTCGCGCCACGAGCAGCTCCGAGAGCGGCACGGAAGGAGGATTTTCATGGCAGAAACCATCAAAGATGTCGGTGAATTCGGTCTGATCGATCGCATCGCGAAGGATCTCATCTATCGGCCGGAGCTGGTCGTGATCGGCTCGGGCGATGATGGGGCGGTGTACAGGGTGCCCTCGGGCTATGATCAGGTGATTTCTACAGATACGATGGTGGAAGGGATCCATTTCATCAAGAAGACGATGCATCCTTCCGATGTCGGATACAAGCTCTGCGCTTCGAATTTCAGTGATATGGCAGCGATGGGCGCAGAGGCGATCGGATTCGTCATCTCGGCGGCGCTCCCCGAGGATCTTCCGGTATCCTGGGTGGAGTCGCTCTATGAAGGGATCCGCGCGTGCTGCTCATCCTATCGCGCGAATCTCTTGGGCGGCGATGTCACGGGCTCTCCCTGCGGGGTCATCCTGACAGGAACGGTGGTCGGTATGGTGCCCAAAGGACGTGCAGTCACG
Source organism: uncultured Dialister sp. (assembly GCA_900543165.1). Taxonomy (GTDB): domain Bacteria; phylum Bacillota; class Negativicutes; order Veillonellales; family Dialisteraceae; genus Dialister. Next base: position 1,514 of record UQQQ01000023.1, read on the forward strand.
AGGAGTGGGGCGCGCTTTGACGATCTCGTCTTTGCGACGGAGACACTGGGTGATTCGGCCGCCGGACTCTCCGCGCTCCTTGCGGGGCTTTCGGAAGAGTATCCCTCTCTTTGTGAGCGCCACCAGCGGCCGCGTCCGCAGCTCAAGCTCGGCAGCGCACTCAGAGCAGCCGGAGCGACATCTTTGAATGATGTCTCGGATGGTCTTTCCTCAGAGATCAATGAGATCGCCAAAGCGAGCCAAGTAGAAATCGAGCTTTTCCGCGAGAAGATCCCGATTTCCGCAGAAGCTGTAAAGCTGGGCGCGTACCTCGCAAAGGATCCGGTGGACTGGGCGCTCACGGGCGGCGAAGACTATGAACTCATCGGGACGATTTCGGAAGAGAATTTCCGAAAATTGGATCCATCCTTTCCGATTTCTGTGATCGGGCAGGTCGTCAAAGCTGGCAGGGGATGCGTGTATCTCTCGGATCGAGGAAAGCGGCAGAAGCTCGCTGCCAAAGGGTATGATCACTTTAGTGACGAATGACTGGTCACTGGTGATCCGGCGAAGTCATATAGAAGTCAGAAGTCATATATAATAGAAGATATCTATCCACGATGGTATTGTAAAAAGGAGAAGAACGATGTACACACTGGTAGTCATTCGTCATGGAGAAAGTGAATGGAATCAGAAGAATTTATTCTGCGGCTGGACGGACATCGAGCTGACAGAGAAAGGCTACAGCGAAGCGCGTGAGGCAGGCCGCCTGCTTGCTAAGGAGGGCTTCACCTTCGACAAATGCTATACGTCTGTACTGAAGCGTGCCATTCATACGGCATATACGGTGCTGGATGAAATGGACCTCACATGGATCCCCGTCGAGAAGAATTATCACCTGAATGAGCGTCATTACGGGGCGCTGCAGGGACTCAACAAGACAGAGACTACGGATAAGTACGGTGCCGAGCAGGTCCATCTGTGGCGTCGTTCCTATGACGTCCGTCCGCCGGCTCTTTCGGCAGATGATCCAAGATGCCCGGAAAACCAGGCGCCGTATCAGAAATTCAAGGATGAGGTACAGCTCCCTTTGACAGAATGCCTGAAGGATACGGTCGCACGTGTGGCACCGTACTTCGAAGACGTGATCCGTCCGGAAATCGCAAAGGGAGAGAAGATCCTGATCGCAGCCCATGGGAATTCCATCCGCGCGCTCCGAAAGCATCTCGAGGGGATCTCGAATGAAGAGATCGCCGGCATGAATGTACCGACTGGTGTGCCGCTCGTCTATCATCTGAATGATGACTTCACGGTGCATGATGTAAGCTACTTAGGAGATCAGGATGCCATCGCGGCGAAGATCAATGCAGTCAAGAATCAGTCGAAGGGTTCTAAGTAAAAAAACGGCTTCACGGTAGATGGTCTCACCGAAGGGTGCGCCCCTTCGGTGAGACCATCCGATTCCCCGGTACTATCCCAAAGGAGGCATTCTATTCACTCATGATGAAAGCGTGGAATACAGAAAGCGAGATCCATGGAGCGCAAGAGAGCCTGCTCATCATGGAAGGCGGTGCGATGCGCGGGCTCTTCACGGCCGGCGTGCTGGACGCCTTCATGGAGGAAGGACTGTATTTTCCCTGCTCTATGGGGATCTCAGCCGGTTCCATGCAGGGGCTGTGCTACCTGGCACACCAGAGGGGGAGAAGTCTTCGGATGAATACCCGATTTGCGAAGGATCCGCGCTATATGGGACTGCGGCATCTGGTGAAGCGGGGGAGTTATTTCAACTTCCACTTCATCTTCGGCGAGCTTTCGGAGTCGATCGATCCCTACGATTTTGTGGCAGCGGAAAAGTCAAAGGAGACGCTCTATATCATCATGACGGATGCCTTCACAGGAAAGCCGGTCTACGTGTCGAGCCGCTCGTGTACGATGAGGGAATTTTTCAAGATCTCGGAAGCCAGCTGCTCGATCCCGCTTTTCTCAAAGCCTGTCCCTTTGAAGGGCGGCGTCTATGTAGACGGCGGGATCGGCATGCCTTTTGTGCCGCTACCTGAGGAGCTTCCCACGTGCTGCCGAAAGCCGGTGTACATCTTAACGCGCGATAGAGACTATCGCAAAAAGCCGGTGCCTGCCGGATTTCATGCGCTGCTCTCTCTGCTCTATGGGAAGGACTATCCGCGGGTGGTAGAGGAAATGTGCGCCATCCCTGCGATATATAATGAAAAAGTAGAAAAGCTCCTTTCTTTGGAAAAAGAAGGGCGCGTCTTTGTCATCCGTCCGAGAAAGCCCGTCGTCGTATCACGGACGGAGAAGAATGTGGAGAAGCTCCGCTCGCTCCACCGAGAGGGCTATGAGGCAGGTCTTGCCTGCCATGAAGATCTGATGAGGTGGCTCCATGAAACATGAGGTAGTACTACATACAAAGAGCGTGGATGAAACGATGGCGCTTGGACGATTTCTCGGAACAGCAGCGGTGAATGATGAATTCATCGCCCTGTCCGGAGATCTGGGCGCCGGCAAGACCCATTTCGTGCAGGGACTCGCTGCCGGCATGGGAATTTCCGGCGTCATCGGGAGCCCGACATTCACGATCATGAATTATTACGAGGGCGCGCTTCCCCTGAAGCACTTTGATTTCTACCGCCTGCATCGAGAAGAAGAACTCTATGATATCGGGTGGGAGGAATACAGCACGGGCGGCGTGACGGTCGCTGAGTGGGCCGACATGTTTCCTGATGTCGTGCCGCCGGAAGCGATCCATATAGACATCCGTGTCTTCTCGGAAACAGAAAGAGAAATCCGCATCACATGGAGCGACGCCGCTCCGGATGCGATCGTAAAGGAGATTACACATTATGCTTCTAGCCATTGATACCTCTTCCCTTGTGTTGTCGTGCGCGCTGGCGGAAAAAGACCGGCTCGTCGCAGAATGGACAGTGCAGAAAAGACTGACCCATTCCGAGCAGCTCATTCCGCATCTGGATGCCATGATGAAGGAGGCAGGCGTATCTAAGGAAGGCATCACGGTCATCGCCGTCTCCATCGGCCCCGGTTCATTCACCGGACTGCGCATCGGCCTTGCGACAGCGAAGATGGCAGCCTATATCTGGAAAGTACCGATCATCGGGGTCGATACGCTGGAGTCACTGGCGCGGAATATGGAGGGGGCCGAGGCTTTCATCCTGCCGCTCGAGGATGCTCAGCGGGGCCATGTCTATGCGGCGCTCTACGGCGCTTTTGACGAATTCTGGAAGGAAGCACCGGAAGAGGCGGCGCCCATTGACGATGTCATTGCGGCGGCTCTCCGTCATGGAGGCCCTGTCATAGCGGTCGGTGAATGTGCCGATACGTATAAGGAGAAGCTCGAATCCGCCGGTATCCGCGTGGCTGCGCCGCACAGTCGCCTTGCCAGAGCCGGCAGTGTCGCAAGAGCAGCTTGGGCAAGGCTGGAAAAGGGCGAAAAGGATGATCCGCTCTCCCTTCTTCCGAATTACATTCGCCGCAGTGAGGCAGAGGTCTTATGGGAAAAACTGCACGGGAAATCCTGATCCGCGAAGCAGAGGAAAAGGATGTGTCTGCCATTTATGATATCGGCTGCCTCTGCTTTTCCGATGCGTGGCGCAGGGAAACGGTGCATCATGACCTCATGGAAAATGAGCACAGCTTCTACCTTGTGGCCGAAGAGGACGGGTTTATCACAGGCTATGGCTGTTTCTGGTTCATCGCGGGCGAAGCACAGCTTGTGAATATCGGCGTCCGCCCATGCTGCCGGCGTCAGGGCATCGGACGTATGCTCCTTCAAAAGGGCCTCGAAGAAGCTCGGGGCCGTGGTATGCAGACGATGTTTCTCGAAGTCCGCGTGAGCAATCTGTCCGCACAGAAGATGTATGAGACCTTCGGATTCAAAAATCTGGGCCTCCGAAAGAAGGTCTACGAGCTGCCCATCGAGGATGGGTATGTGATGGAAAGAGCATTGTGACCGGACCGGAAACGTAAAGACAAAGAGGGGGGCCTACGACTTGTCCGTCTTTCCCGGCAGAAAAGCCGCTCCCCTTTCTCAGGGGAAGAAGGCCTTTTCTCATTCCCCTTACCCCTATGTCCGGGGATCTATTCAACACTAACTATAAGGAGTCAACATGAAAATACTAGCCTTTGAATCGAGCTGCGATGAGACTTCCTGCGCAGTCATCGAAGATGGGCGTCATATTTTATCCGATGTGATCTCCACGCAGGTGCCGATCCATAAGAAATTCGGCGGTGTCGTGCCGGAGATCGCATCCCGCCACCATATCGAGGATGTCCTTCCTGTCGCCATCGAAGCCCTTGAAGAAGCGCATCTAGACTGGCAGGATATCGATGCCATCGCCGTGACGCAGGGACCGGGGCTCGTGGGCGCATTGCTGGTCGGTGTCGCAGCGGCGAAATCTGCGGCATGGGCACTCGGAAAACCGCTGATCGCAGTCAACCATATGGAAGGGCATATCTTTGCGAATCTTCTTCAGTATCCGGATCTGGAACCGCCATTCCTTGCGCTTGTCGTATCCGGCGGCCACACGATGATCGTTATCGTGAAGGATTACAACACCTTCGAGCTTTTGGGACAGACGCGCGATGATGCGGCCGGAGAAGCCTTCGATAAGATCGCCCGTGTGATGGGCTATCCCTATCCGGGCGGCCCTCACATCGACCGTCTGGCACAGGAAGGAGATCCGAATGCCATCCATTTCCCGATGGGACTTGGAAAAGAGCACACCTATGATTTCTCCTTCAGCGGACTCAAATCTGCGGTCATCAATTACCTCAATACGGCCAAAATGAAGAAAGAAGAGGTCCATCCGAAGGATGTGGCAGCCTCCTTCCAGAAAGCCGTCGTCGATGTACTGGTCGAGAAAGCCATGCGCGCCGTCGATGCGACAGGTCTTTCGACCATTGCCCTTGCCGGCGGTGTCGCTGCCAACAGCGGTCTTCGCAAGGCCTTGAAGGCAGCCTGTGACAAACGCGGCGTCCGCATGTGCCGTCCCGATCCCGTCCTCTGCACAGACAATGGAGCCATGATCGGCTGCCGTGCCTACTACATGGCACAGGCGGGGGACTATGCCCCTCTGACACTCAATGCAGATCCCCGTCTGCCTTTCTTGGCAGATCAGGTGAAGCTCTAAACTTTGCGAATGAAAAGAGGATGAAACGCGATGCAGACCCGAGGAATCGAAGTCAGTCAGCTCTATACCCTAGTCCGAGATACGACCAATCTGACTGGCGTACAGGCAAAAATCTTAGATCACATGCAGGTGGCTCTGCAGTGCGCTTCCGATATTTCCAAGAGTCAGGTCTACCTCTGTGCCCGAGGGAAGAATGAAGACATCTCTGTCATACTGACAGCCGTGAAGCCATCCTACACCCATGGCTCGACATTTTTCCATGCCGGAGACACCTTTCTGGTGGATGATCTGGCGATCGTTGACAATGTCTTTCAGACCGGGCGCAAGGTCGTCGGCAGGAAGGAACTGGATCAAGGACGGGAGATCGCCGTCACAGCGTATCCGATCGTTGATAATGCAGGACGGCCTTTTGCCGTCGTCTGCTTTGCTTCCGTGTCCCTGTCCCAGCAGCAGGTGCTGACCGATACGGCGAATCTGGCGCTGCAGGTACCATTTGCTGGCAAAGACTACTACAGCATCCGTCCGCAGGACGGCGTCATCATACTCGATGCCGCCGGACGCATCATGTATGCCAATGACATGGCCGATGATCTTTATCTCGTGCTGGACAAGGAGGCGATCGAGCAGCGTGACATCATCGGACACACCATCGTCCACTTCCCACTGGTCGATGAAGTCATGAAGACAGGCCGCCCCGCATTCAGCGATGAAGTGTCTGAAAATATGACGCTCTCCGCCTGGGGGCTCCCGATCATTTCCGGAGGCCGAGTGACGCGGACGGTGATCGTTTTGACCGACGTGACAGCCATCCGTGAAAAAGAGCGGCAGATCCTTGTCAAGGACTCCGTCATCAAAGAAATCCATCACCGCGTCAAAAACAGTCTGAATACCATTGCGGGGATGCTTCGCATGCAGGCGCGGCGCTCAAAAGATGAAGATACAAAAGAAGCACTGAAGAGAGCCGTCAGCCGAATACTTGGGATCTCCAAGATCCACGACATTTTGGCGAACCAGAGTGGGGATCAGGTCGATATGGACGTGCTTCTCGATAAGATTTGCAAGCTCTCTGTCGACAGTCTCGCACTCTGTCCCGTCGATGTGGTGCGCGAAAAAGGAAGGCGGCCTTTGATCGTAAATTCCGAAAAAGCCGTACCGCTTGCGATCGCAACGAATGAACTCATTCATAATGCGATCGACCACGGATTTCATAAGATGCCGCGCGGCACGCTGGTGGTCGGCACGGAGATCGATCATGGACGCCTGCATGTATATATCAAAAATAATGGACACCCGCTGCCGGAAGATTTCAGTACAAGGACATTTGATCTGGGGCTTCAAATCGTCAGAAATCTCGCAGAGATCGAACTCAAGGGCGAGTTTGGCTTAAAAAATGAGGATTCTATGGTCGTGGCAGATATTTACTGCCCGCTGGCTTTGATGGAGGCATAAAAAATGGCAGAAAAATATAGAATCGTCATAGCAGATGATGAAGCGCTCATCTGCATGGATTTAAGGGAAATGCTCGAAGAAGCCGGACACACAGTCGTCGGCGTCGGTTCAGATGGGGTGGAGGCTTTGGATCTTGTCAAAGAAAAAAAGCCGGATCTCGTCATCCTCGATGTGAAAATGCCGCGCCTTGACGGCATCCAGACAGCGAAGATGATCGCCCACGACAATGCGGCGCCCGTGGTCCTCCTGACGGCTTTCGGTGATGAAGACATCATAGAAAAGGCGAAAAAGTCCATGGTCTTCGGCTATGTCATGAAGCCTGTCGATGAGAGAAATCTGTTCCCCGCCATCCAGATCGCGGTATCTCAGTTCCGGCAGAAAAGCGAGATCGTGAATCGTGTGAAAGACATGGAGCGTGAATTCGCCGCCAGAAAGATCATCGACCGCGCCAAAGGGCTTCTGATGGACTACTACCATATCAGCGAAGAAGATGCTTACCGCCGTATGCAGCAGAGCAGTATGAAACGCGGGATCGCCCTCGCTGATGTGGCACAGAAGATCGTCAAGGAGATCATGGCGCGAAAGAATAAATAGCGATACATTCCAAGCCATCCATACCATTTTATGAGTTTCGAAAGGAGCGATTTTTATGAAGTACACATTTTTCGGACATGCCTGCTTCCGTCTGGACACTGGCAAGGAGAAGCTGCTTTTTGATCCCTTCCTCACGGGAAATGGAGATGCCGCCGTATCTCCGAATCGGGTGAAATGCGACTACATCCTGCTTTCCCATGCGCACAGCGATCATTTCGGTGACTCTGTAGAAATTGCCCGCCGCACGGGTGCCACGGTCGTCGCCATTCCTGAAGTCATCGGTCTTTTCCCGAAGACGGTCTTGAACTTTGCACCGATGAATTTAGGCGGCCAGTACAAGACAGACTTCGCTACGATCAAAATGGTACAGGCGCTGCACAGCTGCGGCGTGCCGGGCGGTATCCCATGCGGATTTATCATTTCTTTCAAAGAGGGACCGACCGTCTACTACGCAGGCGACACGGCGCTCTTTGGTGATATGAAGCTCTTCGGCGAGATGTATGATATCGACTATGCCATCCTTCCGATCGGGGATAACTACACGATGGGGCCAAAGGATGCGCTCCTCGCTGCGAAATTCCTGAAAGCGAAACATGTGATTCCCCTTCACTACAATACATGGCCCGTCATCGCGCAGGATCCCGCTGCGTTTGCGGAAAAAGGCAGGGAAGAGGGCATCGATGTCATCGTCGTGAAGCCCGGAGAAAGTATCGAGCTGTAGGCTGCCGATGAAAATTACCGGCAGAAAAAAGAGGAAGGCGGATTCTATCCCGATGAGATGGGATTCGCTTTCCACGGTATGAGGAGTATACATGACAAATAAGGAAGAAAAATTCTGGGGCGCCGTTCGTGCGTCTGAAAAAGACTGGCAGGCAGCTTCTGATCTTTTGACAGTCCTGTGGACAAAGGACATGTCGCCGGAGACATACAGCGCATTTCTCACCGCCTTTCGTCATATGGCAGTCCTTCAAGAGGAGATGACGCTGAAGCTCTCCAAGACATGGAAAGGAAGCCGCCAGTCGTATGCGGAGGCTTTTCTGCTAGAAGCCGCGAAGGCTTTCGACGTGCTGAAAGAGATCGGACGCCATGCTCTGCTGCGGAATGACCTACCCGTACCGGAGGAAATCCTTGCTCTCGTGGAGCTCTCCGGCGGGGCAGCCACAGAATGGCAGAAGGTCCTCCGCTATATGGAAGATACGGAGGGAAACCGTTTGAAGATGGAAGCGCGCCTGCATCGCATCGCTTCCTATCAGGAACGCGGGGAGAAGGAGAGCTTTGCACTTCTTCGTTTCCTGTACAACGGAGAAGATGCCGTCGCTCTCATCTACTGGAAGGATGCCGTGACGGATCTCTCCCGTTTCCTCTCTGCCGTGAATCGAAAAGCAGAGCTTCTGCAGCGGCTCATCGAAGAGGCATAAGCACAGCAGGGCGCGGATCCCATGCCAAACGAAAGACCGCCCCTGCCATTTGCCCCTTTTTGCAGATAGTCCCTTTAATATTTCAAGTTTCGATGCTTCCCACTGGAAATTTCTCAAATATCATGTATAATAGAAGTACATGGAGGAAATGCCATGCAGCAGAGTTGTTCTGCTTGTCCAATTGATGATTATTTCCCTGATTATCAATTCGGCTGCGTCTGAATCATACTCCTCAATGATTCGTTCGCACAGGAAAGCGGCTTACGCCGCTTTTTTGTTGCCCTTTTATGGTATAATTTGAAAAACATGCAGCAGCCGTTTCCCTTGTTTTTTAATGCAAAAGGAGAGACCTATGACCAGACCGGTGCGCAATTACAAATGGAAGGATGGGAAAACGCTTTTCTTAGGAGACGTTTCCCTTGTCATGGGGATTCTGAACGTGACCCCGGACTCCTTCTCCGACGGAGGCCTATGGAATACCAAAGAACATGCGATGTCTCATATGAAAGACATGGTGGCAGACGGCGCTGCCATTATCGATGTCGGTGCCGAGTCGACAAGGCCGGGACACACGGAGCTGACGGCAGAGGAAGAGACGGCGCGCCTCATGCAGCTCTTGCCCGAGCTTCTTTCGCGATGCAGCGTACCGATCTCCATCGACTCCTACCACTATGAGACGATGGAAAAAGCCCTGTCCGCCGGAGCGCACATGGTGAATGATGTCTGGGGCTTCCAGTACGATGACGGCAGCATGGCCCGCGTGGCGGCAGACTATGGCGTCCCTGCTATCCTGATGCACAACCAGAATGGCACTGTGTACACGGGAGATATCATCTCCTCGATGAAGTCCTTCTTCGACCGGACACTTTCCATCGCGATCGCCGCCGGTGTGAAGGAAGAGAAAATCATCCTGGATCCGGGCATCGGCTTCGGAAAGACCGGCGAGCAGAATATGGAAGTGCTCGCCCGCCTGGATGAACTCACACAGGCATACCCGTATCCATGGCTTCTCGGCGTCAGCCGCAAGCGGTTCATCGGCACGATCCTTGACCTTCCGGCGGAAGAAAGAGATGAGGGGACAGCCGCCGTGAACCTTTGGGGCATCGAAAAGGGCTGTACCCTCTTCCGCATCCATGATGTAAAGACGACGGCGAGAGAAGTGAAGATGTGGGATGCCCTCAGAAAGCAGACGGTCATCTAGGGAAATATGCTGTCAGGTTCAACGGGTTCTATAAGTTCAGAAGGTTCAAGGTTCAGGGTTAGCCCCTTGGGCATGCCGTCCTTTGATTGCGTACGAAAGAGGTTCAGCAGGTTCTATAGGTTCTATAGGTTCTATAGGTTCAACGGAGGGTGGTGCCCGAAGATGGCATTTTAGTCACTAGTCACAAGTCACTAGTCACTCGAGGCTCCTAATCCCTAGCCACTTATCCCTGCTTTCAAACTTCAAGGTTGTGGTGGCGGCTCCGCCGCAATTTTTTAATGGGCGATGCCCGAAGGTCGGCGGGGAGCAGGTTTCCCGTTTAGGATTTCCTATCATCGTCTATTTGACCGCGAACGGAAAAAATCCCTCGACTTCGCTCGGGATGACGTTACCGGAAATCCCAGTCACTAGTCACAAGCCACTTGAGGTTCCTGAAGTGATCATTGTGATCATCTCATCCATAAAGAAAAGAGCGCTTTGGCGCTCTTTTTTAATTGAGAATGATAATACAGCATAGCTATTGAGAATCAAAAATGGTATAATTGTTGCAAATTACATCTTTTACGGACGATGGATGGATGATCGAGAACATATCACAGACATGATAGCAAAACTGCACAGCAGAAGGACGCACCCGGTATTTTGTAAGACCGGAAAGACGCGTACATCAAAGCTTCCATCCATCTCCAGAAATCGAGGGCATGATGACACAAGGACGAACCGCCTGCCGCTGGCATATCCGGGCAGGCGAAAACGAAACAAAAGAGATCCCTGCGTTTTTCCGCAGGCATTCGGTCACAGATGGTCTTGCGCGTATCCTGATGCGGCGCGGACTGGATACAGAAGAAAAATTATCCCATTTTTTATACGATGACCTGTCGGATCTGTCAGATCCTTTCTTGATGAAGGGGATGAAGGAGGGCGTCACCCGTCTTCTTTCTGCGATTGATCGCAAAGAGAAGATCGTAGTCTACGGAGACTATGACGTAGACGGCATCACATCGACTTCGATCCTCGTGCGCTGTCTGAAGGGCATGGGCGCGGATGTCGGATATTACATCCCCCGGAGAGAAACGGAAGGATATGGGCTGAATGAGAAGGCTTTGATTTCCCTCCGAAAAGAGGGCTATACGCTCCTCATCACGGTGGACTGCGGGATCAGCTCAGCGGAGCTGATCGCAAGGAAACCCGAGGGGCTGGATATCATCGTGACTGACCATCACACACCGCCCGAGCAGCTGCCGGCATGCATCGCCGTGATCAATCCGCACCAGAAGGACTGCCCGTATCCGTACAAGGAGCTGGCAGGCTGCGGCGTCGCTTTCATGGTGGCCAGAGCATTGCATCTGGCGCGGGACGGGGCTGATTTCACAGACAATGTAGAGCTCGCCGCACTAGGGACGATCGCAGACGTAGTATCCCTTACCGGGGAAAACCGCATCTTGGTACGCGAGGGGATGAAGCGTTTCCTCACGACCTCCATCAAAGGACTTTCCTCGCTCCTGATCGCATCCGGCATCGTCCATGAGGATACGAAAGCGATCACGCATGCGGATCAGGTATCCTTCGGTCTGGCGCCCCGTCTGAATGCGGCCGGACGCATCGCGCACGCCAGAGAAGGCGTACAGCTGATGACGACCGAGTCCAGTGAAGAAGCGGAGCGCCTCGCGAGCCAGCTCTGCGATACGAATGTGACGCGCCAGCAGATCGAGCGGAATATCTTCGAGGAAGCGCAGAAGCGCATCGCTGAGCTCCATATCGAAAAGGATATGGCCCTTGTCGTGGACGGGAAGGACTGGCACCCCGGCGTCATCGGGATCGTGGCGTCGCGCATCTTGGAAATCTACCATCGTCCGGTACTGGTGCTGACAGTCCGAGACGGAGTCGGGAAGGGCTCCTGTCGCTCCATTCCTGCTTTCAATATCTATGAAGCCCTGGCGGCTCAGAAGGATCTCTTGCTCCAGTATGGCGGACACAAAATGGCAGCCGGCTTTTCTATCGAGGCAGACAAGATCCCCGAATTTCGAAAACGGCTCAATGCCTATGCGAAAGCAAGGCTCACTCCCGAAGACTGTATCCCTGTCCTTGAGGTAGAGGAGTGCCTGCCGCTCTCCGATGTATCCATCGATTTCATTCACTCGCTCGACCTTTTAGAGCCCTGCGGCTGTGACAATCCGAAGCCCATCTTTGCCACGCGGCAGGCTTTCGTGGAAACGGCGCGCCGCATCGGACAGGACAGACGGCATTTCAAATGCCAGCTGTCGGCCGGGAAGGAGCTTATCGATGCGATCTTCTGGGGCGTGGGGGATATCGATCCCTGCCGCGCAGGGGATGTGGTCGATCTTGTTTTCGAACCGGAAGTCCATGAATGGTATGGCGAGCATGTGCAGCTCATCTGCCGCGATATCCGAGAGGAAAATGAGAAGCTGCTCTCCCGCGATCTGCTGGTAGAGATCTACAAGAAGCTCACCGTTTTCCTGAAGGACCAGCCACGACCTGTGAAGGAGGTACAGAGCTGCCTCATGACGCAGGGCGGCTTCGAAAAAGTCAGCCTCAGCATGGGACTTGCCGTTTTTGAAGAGCTTGCGCTCCTCTCACGCTTTTCCAGAAACGGGGAAGAATTTTACCAGCGCCGTATCGCAACGAAAAAGCTGGATCTCATGGAGTCTGAAGTATATAGGAAGCATAGAATGTTTTAGGTCTCAGGTCGTGACAGCTTCGCCGTGGATCCTTCGGGATGCCTGAAGATATCCTCTCACTTTACCAGTCACGCCTGATACCGGCTCTCCTTTCACGGGTGATGATACACCTCCATTCCTTGGAACGTAGAAATCAGAGAGCGGGCAGTGCCATTTTCATGAGAGAGCTTCCGGCACTGCCTTTCGGAGCTTGCACCCGAAGTCCTTAATTTTGATGCTGTAAGGAGGCACTGCTATGAATGATACAGAAAACAATAAAACAGAAGTACCGGTAGAAACGAATGCCCTTCCAGCACCAAGCGTATTCAATCGGAATCTCAATGAAGAGACCATCCATACGGATGCCTCCGCTTCGACGCTGGCCGAATTTCTGATCCATCAGGATGAATATGTAGAACGCATGAAAGAGCGGCAGGATTTTGCCGGAGAAAAAGAAGAAGAGCATAAAAAGCTCTTCGACAAGCTGAAAACGTACATGCATGATGAGAAATCGCTCGACCTCATCGAAGAAGCCTACGAGCTGGCAGAAAAAGCCCATGCGGGACAGACCCGGAAGACGGGCGAGCCATACATCATCCATCCCGTCTCTGTGGCCTACATTCTGGCGGAACTGGAAATGGATAAGGAAGGCGTCATGGCAGCACTCCTGCATGATGTCGTCGAGGATACCGGCTATACGCTGGAAGATCTCAAAATGCTCTTTGGCGAAGAAGTCGCCTTCCTGGTCGATGGCGTGACGAAGCTCTCCCAATTCCATTACAAGGACAAAGAAGACCAGCAGCTTGAGAATTTCCGCAAAATGTTCCTCGCGATGGCCAAGGATATCCGCGTTGTCGTCATCAAGCTGGCAGACCGCCTGCACAATATGCGTACCCTAGGCATCTTCCGGCGGGAAAAGCAGATCCGCATCGCCCGCGAAACGATCGAGATCTATGCTCCGCTGGCACACCGCTTGGGGATCTATAACATCAAGTGGGAACTGGAGGATCTCTGCTTCCACTACCTGCATCCGGAGGAATATGCTGACCTCGTGCGCCAGATGAAGCAGAAGCGCAAGGCGCGTGAGGAGATCGTCGATGATACCATGCGCGTGCTCCACGAACACATCGAGGAAGCGGGGATCAAGGCGACCATCACGGGACGTCCGAAGCATTTCTACAGCATTTATAAAAAGATGAAAAGGGATAACAAAGACTTATCCCAGATCTATGACCTCTATGCGGTGCGTGTCATCGTAGATACCATCCCGCAGTGCTATGCGATCCTCGGCATCGCACACTCTCTCTGGAGACCTCTTCCGAACCGCTTCAAGGACTACATCGCCGTCCCGAAGCCGAATATGTATCAGTCGCTCCATACGACCGTCATCGGGACGAAGGGGCAGCCAGTAGAGATCCAGATCCGCACGTGGGAAATGCACCATATTTCCGAATACGGTGTCGCCGCTCACTGGCGCTACAAGGAAGGCAGACATGCCGGCGGCAAGGACTTCGATGCGAAGATCTCCTGGCTGCGCCGCATCTTGGAATGGCAGGATACCAGCAACCCGAAGGAATTCATGAATGCCCTCAAGCTCGATGTCTTCTCGGATGAAGTCTTCGTCTTCACACCGAAGGGCGATGTCATCAACCTGCCGAAGGGCTCGATCCCGATCGACTTTGCTTACCGCATCCATACCGAAGTCGGCAACCGCTGCATCGGTGCGAAGGTGAATAATAAGATCGTCCCGCTCGATACGAAGCTGAAGAACGGGGATATCGTCTCTATCATCACTTCGAAAAATGGCAAGCCGAGCTATGACTGGATCAATATGGTCGGCGCTGCTGACAGTAAGGCGAAGATCCGCAGCTGGTTCAAGAAAGAAAACAGAGAAGAAAATATAGCACGCGGGCAGCAGCTCCTGCTCGAGGAAACAGACCGTCTCGGCTATGAATGGAAGAAGCTCATCGGAAAAGACCGCCTGCTCGAGGTCGCGAAGACCTTCAACTGTCCGACCACCGATGACCTTCTTGCCTCCATCGGCTTCGGCGGTATCCCCGTGAAGAGCACGATGGTGAAGCTCACGGAAAGATACAAGAAGGAGCTTGCTCTCCAAAAGCCCGTACTTCAAAAGACCGCAAAGGATCTGGAGAATCTCAAAATGCGCAGCATGAAAGCGCGCTCGTCCTCCGGCATCCTCGTCCGCGGGGAAGTGGGACTCGAAGTCCACCTCGCCAAGTGCTGCACCCCGGTGCCGGGTGACTCCATCGTCGGCTTCGTGACACGCGGCCGCGGCGTCTCAGTTCATTGTGCGGACTGTCCGAATGCCATCAATTTCCCGGACAAAGACCGCATGATCGATGTGTCATGGGAAGAAGAGACGGGTGGCATGTTCCTCGTCACGATCGAAGTCATCTGCTACGACCGCACCGGTCTCATGGCGGATATCTTGGCCGTATTGACCGAGATGAAGCTCTCCGTCTCTGCGGCGAATGTCAAGGTCGAGAACAATGGCATGGCTGTCATGAATCTTGGCATCCAGATCAAGGATCTGGCGCAGCTCGACTTCATCATGACCAAGATCCGCCGCATCAAGGGCGTCCATTCAGTCAGAAGAATGCGGTCGTCGAAGGGGGAAAATTAGTAAGAAGGGGTGAGTGGTGACTTGCATACCACTTTCGGGCACCACCCCCATAGAACCTATAGAACCTGCTGAACCTCTTTCGCAAACAATCAAGGGGCGGGCACGCCCCACGGGCTAACCCCGAACCTTGAACCATTTTATAAAGGAGACCTATTAATGCGTGCTGTCGTTCAAAAATGCAACTGGTGCAAGGTGGATTCCGAAGGTGAAGAAACGGCTTCCATTTCCAAAGGCTTTGTCGTTCTTCTGGGGGTCAAAAAAGGCGATACAGAGAAAGAGGCAGAGTACATCGCAGACAAGATCCTTCACCTTCGCATCTTCGAGGATGAAAATGATAAACTGAACCTGTCCCTCTTGGACGTGAAAGGGGAGCTTGCGATCGTTTCCCAGTTCACTCTCTATGGCGACGCCAGAAAGGGGCGCCGCCCCAGCTTTTCACAGGCGGAGCTTCCGGAACGGGCGAATGCACTTTATGAATATGTCGTTGACATCTGCCGTAAAGCCGGTGTCTCTGTCGGGACCGGCCGTTTCCGCACCCATATGAAGGTGGCCCTCGAAAATGACGGCCCCGTGACGCTGCTTCTCGACAGCGATAAGAATTTTTAGCCGCTGCCGCAAAAACGTGAATCAAAGGAGGATTTGTTATGAAAATCAAATACACAGTACTCGGTCCTTTTATGACAAACACCTATATCGTGTACAATGAAAAGACCATGGAAGGGCTGGTCGTAGATCCCTCCTTTACACCGGAACACTACATCCATGCCATCCTGCAGGATCAGATCGAGCTGAGATCCATTTTTCTGACACATGCCCATGTGGACCATATGGCCGGTATGAATGCGCTGCGCGCCCGTTTCCCGAAAGCTGAGCTCTACATGAGCCGCGGGGACGCCTCGTATCTGAAAGACCCCTCCAAGAATTTATCCTATGAATTCCCCGACCACGTACTCGTAGAGGATCCGGAGCACTGGGTGAAAGGGGGAGACCTTATCAAGACCTGCGGACTGGACTTTACCGTGATCGATACCCCGGGGCATACGCCGGGCGGGATCTCCTTCTATGAAGCGAAGGAGGGCATCGTCTTCACGGGAGACTCTCTTTTCCATGGCTCCATCGGGCGCACCGATTTCCCCGGAGGCAGTATGACGACGCTCGTGACCGCTATCCGGAAGAATCTTTTCTGCCTGCCGGATACCGTGACCGTGCTTTCCGGACATGGTGATCCGACGACCATTGGCCAAGAAAAGAAGACGAATCCCTTCCTGGTGGGAGGTGGCCTATGAGATGGGGCGCTGAATTCTGGATGCGCGTTGGCATTGCGCTCTTTTTCTTCGGACTGGTGGTCGCAGCCCCCATGATCCTCTTCCCTTTCACCGTCTCGCTTGTGCTCGCGATTCTTTTGAATCCGCTGGCGAAATTCATCCATGAATATATCCGCGTCTGCCGCGGGATGGCGAAGATGCCCTATGATATCGCGATCCTGATCTCCTTTGCCATCTTTATCGGCATTGTCTATATGATCATTGTCCACATCGTCGTGCCGTTCATCGGAGAATTCCGTGCCTTCGTGAAAGGCATCCCCGATATGGTGACAGCGGTGCAGCAGGCGATCCCGGAGATCGAGCGGCAGTACCAGCTCTCCCTGATGCCGCCGGAAGCGAAAAATTTCATTTCCCGCATCATTCAGGATGTCGGCGAGTATACGCTGAAGGTCGCACAGTTCAGCCTGTCCGCGATCTTCTCTTTTGCAAGTACGGTGGTCGAGCTCATCGTCGTACCCTTCATCACATTCTACATGATGAAGAGAGGAAGCTATTTCGTGCATGTCTTCATCGGTTTCTTTCCTGACCGTTTCCATCATCATCTTGAGACGATCTTCAAGGAGATCCACTTCATGCTGAATGCCTACCTGCGCGGGCAGCTGCTTCTTTCCGTCATCATGGCCTTTGTCGTTTTCCTCGGCATGTGGTCCATGAATATTCCCTATCCTCTGGTCATCGGACTTCTGGCAGGTGTCGTGGAAATGATCCCTCTCATCGGACCGATCATCGGAGCGATCCCGCCCGTTTTCCTCGCTCTGCTTCAGGGGACAGGCGTCATGGCGAAAGTCATCATCTTCTACATCATCGTCCAGCAGATCGACGGTCATTTCTTCATGCCCAAGCTCATGGGCAGCATCATCGATGTACATCCCGTCGCGATCATTGCCGGAGTCCTCATCGGCGGACAGCTTTTCGGCATCATCGGCATGATGATCTCCGTCCCGCTGGTCGCCGTCCTGCAAGTCATCCTGCGGCATATGTGGTTTTATGATAAGTACAAGATGAGAAAATAGGGGAGCGCTGGCAGCTTCTGGGAAATATCAGCTTCTCCGACTTCCCTTTTCTGATTCCTCATTCCTAATTTAAAAGTGGAGGCATTTTCATGAAAAAGTCCACGGTTATGAATACCCTGCGAAAAAAAATCCGTGAGCACAAATATAAATTCACTTCGCAGCGTCAGGTCATTCTGCAGGCCTTCCTTGACAGCAAAGAAAAACACTTGAGCGCAGAAGAGCTGTATGCGATGGTACGGGATGAGAATCCGGACATCGGTCTTGCGACGGTCTACCGCTCGCTGGAATTATTCACATCGCTGGAGCTTCTCAAAAAGCTCGACTTCGGTGATGGACGCAGTCGCTATGAGCTGAATGATCATTCACTGAATCATTCCCATTACCACCTCATCTGTCTTGGTTGCGGGAAAGTGATCGAATTTTCCCATGAATTATTTCTTTCCGATGTGAAGGACAAGATCAAGAAAGATAGCGGATTCCATGTGGTCGACTACCAGCTGAAATTCTACGGCTATTGCAAAGACTGCGCGAAGAAAGAGTGAAGACAGAAACCCTGAGGCGCTCATCGCTCCTCTTTGAAGTACCAAATCCCTCCGGCTCTTTTTCTGGATCCATCCCCGGAATAGCCGCAGCTGTTTTTTAATTCCCATTTGCCATTTCCCCTGTAGAAATGGTACAATTTAGTTTGTTAATGTCTTTGATAGACAGAGGAGGGGCGTTGAAGCTTCTGCTCCTTCGAAATGTCTGTCAAATCAAGTAAAGAGGTGTCACAATGCAGGCATTAAAAGGAACCCATGATATCCTGCCGGATGAAGTCTACAAGTGGGATTACATGGAAGGCGTCATTCGTGACGTATGTGCGCGCTACGGATACAAAGAGATCCGTACCCCGATCATTGAAGCGACAGAATTATTTCAGCGCGGCATCGGCGATACCACCGACGTCGTGACGAAGGAAATGTATACCTTCAAGGACAGAGGAAATCGCTCTGTCACCCTGCGCCCGGAAAATACAGCCTCAGCTGTCCGTGCATACCTGGAACATAAAATGTATGGAGACCAGCAGGTGCATAAGATGTTCTACATCGGCTCCATGTTCCGCTATGACCGTCCGCAGGCCGGCCGTTACCGTGAATTCCACCAGTTCGGTCTGGAAGTCCTCGGGGCATCCTCTCCGCTTGCGGATGCGGAAGTCATCGCGATGGCTTGTGAGATTTTCCATAAGCTCGGACTGAAGGATCTCGATCTCCATCTGAACTCCATCGGCGATGCGAACTGCCGTCCGCAGTACAGACAGAAGCTCATCGAATTCTTCGAACCCAAGGAGAGCCAGCTCTGTGAAGACTGCAAGGCCAGACTTCACAAGAATCCGCTTCGTCTTCTCGACTGCAAGGAAGAGGGCTGCAAAGCGGCGGCTGTCGGTGCGCCGGTCATCACGGACTATCTCTGCGAGAGCTGCCACCAGAAGTTCGAAGCTCTGAAATCCTACCTCACAGCTCTTGGGATCTCCTACACCATCGACCCGAAGCTCGTGCGCGGGCTCGACTACTATACGAATACTGCTTTCGAGATCCAGTATCCACCGCTCGGAGCGCAGAGCGCAGTCTGCGGCGGCGGCCGCTATGACGGCCTCGTCGAAGAGGTCGGCGGTCCTTCCACACCGGGCATCGGCTTTGCGATCGGTCTTGAACGTCTCCTGCTCGCTTTGGAAATGCAGCATCTGATCCCCGAACCGAAAGCAGAAAAACACGTCTACATCGCCGCTCTCGGCGAAGAAGCACAAGCCGAAGGCGTGAAGATCCAGTTCGCGCTGCGTCAGGACGGCGTCATCACAGATATGGACCTTCAGGGCAGAAGCCTCAAAGGCCAGATGAAGCAAGCAGGCAAGACAAAGGCCGACTTCACCGTCATCATCGGCAGCAATGAGCTGGCTTCCGGCAAAGCCATGGTGAAAAACATGGCAGAAGGCACGCAGGAGGAGATCCCCTTCGCCGAAGTCGCCGGGTATATTGCAAAGTTTGAGAAATAGCCATTTGATGACCGGCCTCTGCCGGCAGGCGAAGCCGAGATGAAATCATGCGTGATCCTCCGGCTTTATCCGTCAATACACACCAACAAGCAAGCTAACATATCATTTATTTTCGCTGACGGGATCTCCTTAAGATCTCTCACACAGCGTCAACATTTTTATAAAGAGGTGCTCTAATATGGAAACAATGGCAGGGATGCATAGATCCTGCGGATGCGGTCTGGTAACAGAAAATGACTGCGGCAAAGAACTGACACTGGCAGGCTGGGTGAATACCCGTCGTGACCATGGCGGTCTCATTTTCATCGACCTTCGCGACAGAAGCGGTATTGTACAGCTCGTCATGAGCCCACAGTACGGGGAAGAAGCATTCCACAAGGCGGAAGCCTGCCGCAGTGAATTCGTCCTCGCTGTCAAAGGCAAGGTCAGAGAGAGAAGCGAAGAAACTGTCAACCCGAAGATGAAGACCGGCAAGGTGGAAGTCGTCGTTTCCGAGCTTCGCATCCTGAATAAAGCAAAGACTCCGCCATTCTACGTCGAAGACGGCATCGATGTCGATGAAAACGTCCGTCTGAAATACCGCTACATCGATCTGCGTCGTCCGGAAATGCAGAACCACCTTATCATGCGCCATAAGATCGTACATGAGATGAGAACCTTCCTCGATGAACACAATTTCCTCGAAATCGAGACCCCGATGCTCACCAAGAGCACCCCGGAAGGCGCACGCGACTACCTCGTCCCCTCCCGTGTGAACCCGGGCAAATTCTACGCTCTGCCGCAGTCCCCACAGCTCTTCAAACAGCTGCTCATGGTTTCCGGTCTGGAACGCTACTTCCAGGTCGCTCGCTGCTTCCGCGATGAAGACCTGCGTGCCGATCGCCAGCCAGAATTCACCCAGCTGGATATGGAGCTCTCCTTCGAAGACCAGGACTTCATCCTGGACCTCATGGAACACATGATGCAGAGAGTCTTCAAGAAAGTCCTCAATGTCGATATCCAGATCCCGTTCAAGAGGATCAAATGGGATGACGCCATGGCTCTCTATGGTTCCGACAAACCGGACCTTCGTTTCGATATGCATTTCTATGATGTATCCGACCTGCTCCGTGACACCGGCTTCAAAGTATTCCGCTCCGTCCTCGACAATGGCGGCTGTGTGAAAGCCATCACCGTCAAAGGCGATGCCGGCATTCCGCGTCGTGAACTTGACGGCCTCGTCGAATACGTCGGACACTATGGTGCCAAAGGTCTGGCTTGGATCGGCTTCAATGAAGACGGCAGCCTGAAGTGCCAGATCACCAAATTCCTCGGTGAAGACAAGATCCGTGAGATCGGCAAAGTCTGCGAAGCAGAAAAAGGCGACCTCGTCCTCATCATTGCTGATAAGCCGAAGGTCGTCGCACAGGCTCTGGGCGAACTCCGTCTCGAAATGGCTCGCCGCATGGGTCTCATCGACCCGAATGAATTCTGCTTCCGCTGGGTCACCGACTTCCCGATGTTCGAATACAGCGAAGAAGAAAAACGCTACGTCGCTGAACATCATCCATTCACCGCACCAAGAGATGAAGATGTACAGTACCTCCTCACCGATCCGTCCAAGGTCTATGCGAAAGCCTATGATATGGTCCTGAACGGTGTCGAAGCCGGCGGCGGCTCCCTTCGTATCTACCAGCAGGATCTGCAAGAAAAAGTATTCGAAGCCATCGGTATCTCTCAGGAAGAAGCAGAGCAGAAATTCGGCTTCCTGCTTGATGCATTCAAGTACGGTGCTCCGCCGCATGCAGGCATCGCCCTTGGCCTTGACCGTCTCGTCATGCTGATGCTCCACCTCGACTCCATCCGCGATGTCATCGCCTTCCCGAAGACCCAGAGTGCGATCGATCCGCTCACTCAGGCACCGTCTGTAGTCGCTGATAAGCAGCTGAAAGAACTGCACATCAAGACCGCTCTCAAGAAAGAGAAAGAAAAAGATCTCTTCGCAAAACCAGTCGACTAATTTTCATCAAAAGGGGATGTGAAGAAATGAATCCTCATTTCTTCACATCCCCTTTTTGCTTTGCTTTGCTTTCATTTCAGCGATGAAGATGGTATTCCCGTATCGCAGCCTTCCCCTCCAGGGGAAGGTGCCCCGCAGGGGCGGATAGGGTGACTATGGTATGAAAGACAGCTGAGATAAAGTTTCCCGGTCACTCCTATGAGAGGCACAAGTCCCCGCGGCAGAATAAAAGCGAAAATGAGACGATCGTTATTTCACCGCCCCTTTTGCGCGAATCTGCCGCGGCAGGGGATGGCAGAAAAAATACAGGAAAAATTTTATCTGCATAGTGTATAATGAATAGGAAATCAGTTCGCGAAAGGAGGCATCCCATCAAAAATGAAGAAATTCCTATTTCTCCTGCTGTTCTTTCCCATGCAGGTGCTGGCAGCCGATGCTATGCCTATGGCAGACGTTTTTAAGCACCCGATCGTAGAAGGTCTCTTATCCGCCGTCATCCTTATCTCGCTGCTGGCGGAGATCAAGACCGCCGGATTCTCGGGCGGGGCACTGGCAGCGGCGATCGCTGGCTGTCTTCTGATCGGAGCGAATTGGTCAGAAGGCGATCAGATGCTCGAAGCTGTCTTGTACTTCGGCGGGCTAGCGCTGGTCATTCTGGACATCCTGGCACTCATGACAGGCGTAGCGGCTGTCATAGGCCTCGTTCTCCTTCTCTCCGGGCTTTTCTTCACCTTCGGCGGAGATATGACGGCCCTCTATATCCTGTCGGGTGGCGTACTTCTCGCCGGGATCGGTTTCTATTTCTTGCTCGATCACCTTTCACAAAGCCGGCTGTGGCAGAAAGTCACATTGCGTGATTCCCTCACCGGTCAGAAGGGCTTCAAGTCTTCCGCCGCTGATCTGTCAGCCTATGCCGGGAAAGAGGGGATGACGGACTCAGTCCTTCGCCCGTCCGGCAAAGTGGATATCGAAGGGCATATCCTGGACGCCGTCTCTCGCGGTGACTTCATAGAGAAGGGGAAGAGGGTCATCGTCATCAAGGCAGAAGGAAGCTATCTTGTCGTGAAAAAGCGGATGCCCGCTAAGCAGGTGCGATAGGATTGCCAGCGCCGATCCTATCGCAGAGGCAGATCCTCTGACCCTTTCTGAAGCCGCAAGCTGAGAGTCCTGCCAAGCGGACTCTCATTGATTCCTGATTATAAAAAGGAGGCATGTATGGAACTTTTACTTTTTCCGGTGATTATCTTTTTCATCGCCATTGCAGCTCTGTCCGTCCTGCTGCACTTTGTGCCGATCGGACTCTGGATCTCCGCACTCGCCGCGGATGTGAATATCTCCCTCTTCAATCTGGTGGGGATGCGGATCCGCCGCGTCTCTCCGCAGATGATCGTGCTGCCGCTCATCAAAGGCACGAAGGCGGGACTTCTCCTCAGCGTGAACCAGCTCGAAGCGCACTACCTGGCGGGCGGCAATGTGGATAACGTCGTCGATGCCCTGATTGCCGCGCATCGCGCACAGATCGATCTCTCCTTCGAGCAGGCAGCCGCCATCGACTTGGCAGGCCGCAATGTCCTCGAAGCCGTCCAGATGAGCGTCAATCCGAAGGTCATCGAGACCCCGACCATTTCTGCGGTCGCGAAAAACGGCATCGAGCTCAAGGTCCGCGCACGTGTCACCGTCCGTGCGAATATCGATCGCCTCGTCGGCGGGGCAGGGGAAGCGACCATCATCGCTCGTGTCGGTGAAGGCATCGTCACGACCGTCGGCTCCTCCGAAAAGCACACCGACGTACTGGAGAATCCGGATCACATTTCCCGTACTGTGCTGGGCAAAGGTCTCGACTCGGGGACAGCTTTTGAGATCCTCTCCATCGATATCGCCGATGTCGATGTAGGCAGAAATATCGGCGCCCAGCTCCAGACCGATCAGGCAGAAGCAGATAAGCAGATCGCACAGGCAAGAGCCGAAGAACGCCGTGCCATGGCCGTCGCCAAGGAGCAGGAAATGCGCGCCTATACCCAGGAAATGCAGGCGAAGGTCGTCGAAGCCCAGGCCGAAGTGCCAAAGGCTATGGCAGAAGCCCTCCAGAAGGGAAATCTGGGTGTCATGGATTACTATCAAATGAAAAATATTGCAGCCGATACCGAGATGAGAGAGAATATCTCCGGAAAGAAAGCATAGAGGGCTGCCAAGCAAGCATAAAAAAGAGAGCCGCGAATCCAATGATTCACGGCTCTCTTTTTATCTTTGGTTACAAACTTACGCTATATAGCAGTCAGTTCAGTGATCAGCCTTCAACTTTAACGTTAGCAGCCTGAGGTCCTCTTGCACCATCAATAATTTCGAAATCGACCTTCTGGCCTTCATTCAGTGTTTTGAAGCCATCAGCCTGAATAGCAGAGAAATGAACGAAAACGTCGCCGCCTTCTTCTCTTTCAATAAAGCCGTAGCCTTTTTCTGCACTGAACCACTTAACTGTACCTTTCATGGAAATTCCTCCTAAAAAAATGACTTACACTGCTCGTATTGAGCATGATTCAACAATACCATAAATTCATAGTTCAGTCAACCAAAAATATGAGAAAATGCAGAGAATATATAGGATTTCAGCGTTTATGCAAAGACATCAGAAAGGCGGCTGATAGCGTTTGACAGGAGAGGGGAAAACAGGGCGTCGTCCCCATAAACCTCACCATTCCTCGTTCTATTATGCTATAATATATCCGATTTGTGCTGCTGGAAGAGCCATTCTCTCCGGCGAAAATTTCATGTGTACCAGAGGTTTTGACTATGAATACGAATACGATTCAGCATTATCTGAGTGCGGACGGCATCCGTCTGACTGTCGCCGATACATCGAATGTATCCCTCGAAGCGGAAGCGATCCATCATCTGCCCCCGGCGTCTGCGAGGATCCTCGCGAAGGCGATGACAGGGGCGGCGATCCTCATCAATGATTTCAAAAATCATGAAGGGATCTCCATCCGCTGGATGACAGGAAGCCCTTTGGGCGCGATCCACGTCGATGCCTATGACGGGCGCTTTGTCCGCGGTTTCCTGGACCATCCGGAAGCCGGAGAAGGCGTGCCTTGTGACGATGTGCATGAGGCTGCGCTGGCAGCAGCGAAGGGACAGCTCTTCGTGACGCGCTACTCGCTCCTGAAGCTCCCATATACAAGCACGGTGAACCTGTCTCACGGAGACATTTCAGCGTGCCTCACAGAGTATATGAATACATCTGAGCAGACGCTGTCGGCCGTGAAGCTGGATATCTCCATGACCGAAAAGGGCGATATCCTGCGCTCGGCAGGCTTCATGGCGCAGCTCCTGCCAAAAGGAAATATGGGAAGATTCGCAGAGCTTTTCCGTGAGCTGGATCATTGGGACCTGACGAAGGATGCCAAGGAAGAAGGTTCTCTGGAAAAGCTTTTGGTCGAAGGCCAGTTCGAACTGCTCAAGGACGGCCCTTTGACCTTCCGCTGCACCTGCTCGGAGGAACGCATCAAAGGGACACTGAAGTCTCTCCCGGAGGCGGAGAAGCAGAGCCTGCTCGCCGATCCCTCCATCGAGATCGTCTGCCCGTATTGTGATAAGAAATATACGATCGATCGAGATACACTTTCTAAATGGTTCATGGAAGGAGATCATGTACAATGAAAAAAATCGCTTTCATCGGCGGCACCGGGGCGGAAAATTCTGTCCTGCTGAAGGACGTGACCGAGCATATCATCGAGACGCCCTATGGCGAAGCGAAGTATGAAGCCGGTTTCTTTGAAGGCAGGGAGATCATCCATCTGTCCCGCCACGGGGCGCATCACACGATCCCCCCGCACAAGATCAATTACCGTGCCAATATGTTTGCCCTGAAGATGCTTGACGTCGCAGCCGTCATCAGCACGACGGCCGTCGGCTCTCTGAATCCGGACTACAAGCCGGGTGAGCTGGTGCTTCTCGACCAGTTCATCGATATGACGAAAGCCCGCGAAGGGACCTTCTATGATGGCGAACGCTATGGCGTCGCCCATCTCGACATGAGCCATCCGTACTGTGCATCGCTCCGAGAAGCTATCCTTGCCGCCGGAAGAAAGGAAGGCATCACTCTACACCCGCAGGGGACCTATATCTGCACGGAAGGACCGCGTTTCGAGACCCCGGCAGAGATCAAGGCATACCGCATGTGGGGCGCTGACGTAGTCGGCATGACGAATGTACCGGAGTGCCAGCTCGCCCGTGAAGCGGAGATCTGCTACGCAAGCATTTCCATGGTCACGAATTTCGCCGCCGGCATCACAAAAGAGGAGCTGAGCCATCAGGAAGTCTTGGGCTGCATGGCAGAAAACAGCCGCAACATGTACCGCATCGTGACCGACGTCTTCGAGACGTATGATGTAGAGAAGGACTGCCACTGCCGCCACGCCGCAGAAGCCTTCGGAGGATTTCACGTATGAGTGCGCTGCGATCGCTTGCATGGGAAGGTGAGAGCCTCCGTCTTCTTGACCAGACGAAGCTCCCTACAGAAATCACCTATCTACACTGCAGGGACTACCGTGAGGTAGCCGATGCCATCCGCATCCTTGCGGTGCGCGGAGCTCCTGCAATCGGTGTCGCGGCTGCCTATGCCGTCCTCCTCGCCTATAGAGAGTGCCTTTTGTCCTCTGATATATCGACTGCCTTTCACCACGCCTGCCAAGAGATCAGCGCAGCGCGTCCGACTGCCGTGAATCTGTCCTGGGCCGTTTCCGAGATGGAGAAGGTCTTCGATCGATATCCTGCCAAAGAAGCGGGGGATGCTCTCCTTACAAAGGCCCGTGATATCGAAGCTGAAGATATTCACACCTGTCGCTCCATCGGTGAAAATGGCGCAGATCTTTTCCAAGGAAGAAAGGGTCTTCGCATCCTGACCCACTGCAATACGGGAGCACTGGCGACGGCAGGCATCGGCACTGCCTTCGGCGTCCTCTCCGTCCTTCATGAGCGTGGAGCGATCGAGTGCGTGTATGCGGATGAGACACGTCCGCTCCTGCAGGGGAGCCGCCTCACCGCGACTGAGCTCATGGAAGGGCATATCCCGTGCTGCCTCATTTCCGATACGATGTCCGCTTCCGTCATGCGCGACAAGAAAATAGACGCCATCATCGTCGGTGCAGACCGCATCGCGGCGAATGGCGATACCGCCAATAAGATCGGCACCTACGGTCTTGCCGTCATGGCAGCCTACCACCATATCCCATTCTACATCGCTGCCCCGTTCTCGACATTTGACTTCTCCATCGCCTCGGGCAAGGAGATCGTCATTGAAGAAAGAGATCCGGACGAAGTGCGGAAATTTGCCGGCGTCTACAGCGCGCCGAAAGACGTCCCTGTCTATAATCCCGCCTTCGATGTCACGCCGTCCTCTCTCATCGCCGGTATCATCACGGAAAAGGGCGTGCTGAAAGCGCCATATGAAGAGACGATCGCGCGGTACAAGAAAGAGCTTTCAAAATAAAAAAGTAACTGGTGACTAGTGACTGGTGACTGGATTCTAGTAGCCAGGGATGAGCGACTGGGAGGCATCAGACTCCCGCACGGTCATTTCGAGCGAAGTCGAGAAATCTTTGTCATTCGCACTCAGGCACTCAATGGCAGAAAATCCGAAAACGGGAAGCCTGTTATCCGCAGAGAAGGGGCTGCATCAGCAGCGATCATGGGTTCACGCTTTCCCTACATGTGCCGCGCACTTTTCCGCTTTCCTCATCTATCTCTCATACCGCCTGTGCCCTATCCGCCCCTTCGGGGCACCTTCCCCTCGAGGGGAAGGCTGACGATACGAGGGAAACCTGTCATCGCGGACCTTCGGGCATCGCCAGAATCGCCAGATTTATACTGCGGCGAAGCCGCTACCACAACCCTGAACCCTGAACCTTGAACCTTTATTTATTTTCCCGAAAGGAGTCCATCCATGTCTGAATCCATGATTCGTGATATTTCCTTGGCCGACGAAGGCCTGCAGCGTATTTCCTGGGTCGAAAAATTCATGCCTGCACTGAATACACTGCGTGAAGAATTCGTCAAAGAGCAGATCTTCAAAGGCAAGACCATCGTCATGTCCATCCATCTCGAAGCGAAGACCGCCTACCTTGCGCTCACGCTGAAAGCAGCGGGTGCAAATGTCATCTGCACCGGCAGCAATCCGCTCTCCACGCAGGATCCGATCGCAGCCGGCCTCGTCAAGAGCGGCATCACCGTCTATGCATGGCATGCCTGCACCGAAGAGGAATATTTCATGTTCCTGAACAAGGCCCTCGACCACATGCCCGACATCATCATCGATGACGGCGGCGACCTCGTGCACCTGCTCCATACCACCAGAAAAGAATGCCAGAAAAACCTCATCGGCGGCTCTGAAGAGACCACCACGGGCGTATACCGTCTGAAAATCCTCGAAAAGGAAAACAAGCTGGAATTCCCGATGATCGCAGTCAATGATTCCTACTGCAAGTACCTCTTTGATAACCGCTACGGCACCGGACAGTCCGCCTGGGACGGCATCATCCGCAGCACGAATCTCACCGTCACCGGCAAGACCGCCGTCATCGCAGGCTATGGCTGGTGCGGCAAAGGCTGCGCCATGCGTGCGAAAGGTCTCGGCGCGCATGTCATCGTGACAGAAGTTGATCCCATCAAAGCCATCGAAGCCGTGATGGATGGATTCGAAGTCATGCCGATGGCAGAAGCCGCCAAGCGCGGTGACATTTTCCTCACTGTCACCGGCGACATCGATATCATCACCGAGCCGCATTTCCTCGCGATGAAGGACGGCGCCATCTGCGCGAATGCAGGCCACTTCGACTGCGAAGTCAGCCGCAAAGATCTGGAACGCATCGCCGTCTCTCACTATGAAGCCCGCAAGAACATCGAAGGCTATGTCCTGCCAAACGGCAAGACCGTCTTCCTCATGGCCGAAGGCCGCCTTGTGAACCTCGCAGCAGGGGATGGACATCCGGCAGAAATCATGGATCTCTCCTTCGCTATGCAGACCCTTGCAGCCCGTTACCTCCTCCAGCACGGCAAGGAAATGAAACCGGCTGTCTACACCCTCCCGCATGAACTCGATACCAAGATCGCCTCCATCAAGCTCGCTGCCATGGGATACCAGATCGATACCCTGACAGAAGCGCAGAGAAAGTACTTGGGCCTCGATTAAGAGCGATTGGGGGGGTAGGGTGTGACTAGTGACTAGTGACTAAATGCCATCTTCGGGCATCGCCCCCTACATATTCGCGGCGAAGCCGTCACCTTCATTCCTAATCCCTAGCTACCAGTCACAAGTCACTTATTTCATACATCGGAGGACTATCCATGACTACACTGATCCAAAACATCGGACTTTACCGGAACGGTAAAGTCACCGAAAACCAGAATATTTCTTTAAACGGGAAATATATCAAAGATTTCCCGGAAAACCCAAAAGACGAAGACTATGCGGAAGTCATCGATGGGAAAGGTATGCTGGCCATGCCCGGGCTTGTGAATACCCACACCCACGTTGCGATGACACTGTTCCGCTCCTACGCCGACGATATGGAACTGATGGACTGGCTGCAGAACAAGATCTGGCCGGCTGAAGACCACCTTGACGACGACATCGTCTACTGGGGAAGCATGCTTGCTTTCGCAGAAATGATCCGCGGCGGCACCACCGCCTTCTGCGACATGTACATGTTCATGGACTCCTGCGCGAAGGCAGCTGACAAAGCCGGTATCCGCGGAAATCTGGCTCGTGGCCTCGCAGGTATCAGCCCGAATGCACAAAGCGGCCTTCAGGAGAATATCGAGCTCTTCGAGAAATGGGAAGGCGCCGGAGACGGACGCTTCCATGTCATGCTCGGACCGCACGCTCCCTACACCTGCCCGCCGGACTACATTAGGCAGGTGCGCGACGAAGCGATGAAGCACGGCATCCCGATCCACATCCATCTCTCCGAAACAAAAGGGGAGGTAGAAAACTGCCTCAAGGAATACGGCAAGACACCGATCGCCCTCATGAATGACCTCGGTCTCTTCGAGCTGCCGACACTCGCAGCCCACTGCGTCCATGTGACCGACGAAGACATAACCATCATGCAGGAAAAGCACGTCCGCGTCGCACATAATCCGGGCAGCAACCTGAAGCTCGCATCCGGCATCGCACCCGTCGTCAAGATGAGAAAAGCCGGCGTCACCGTCGGCCTTGGTACCGATGGCGCCTCCTCCAATAATAAGCTCGACATGTTCGCAGAAATGCGCCTCGCCTCCCTCATCCATAAAGCGAACACCTACGATCCCTTCGCCATCACCGCGACCGAAGCCATGGAGATGGCGACCGTCGATGGCGCCAAATGCCTCGGCTATGATAACCTTGGCAAGCTGGAAAAGGGCGCACTCGCCGATATCATCCTCGTGGACAGAAGCGGCTTCCACTGGCATCCGCGCTTCGACAGCGTCTCCCTTGCCGTCTATGCCGGAAACTCCATGGACGTCGACACCGTCATCATCAATGGCAAGACCGTCATGCGTCATAAAGAGATGACGACCATCGACACAGAAAAACTCTATGCCGAAGTCGACCGCGTGACAGAAAAGCTCTATGCTTTCAGCAAGAAATAAATGGTAGATATGCAAAAAGAACCTGCGAAAGCGGGTTCTTTTTTGATGGAAGAGGGAAAATGATGGGTTCAGGGTTGTGGTGGCGGCTTCGCCGCAGTATAAATCTGGCGATGCCCGAAG
>UQQQ01000024.1 GCA_900543165.1 uncultured Dialister sp.
AAAGCTTGTGTAAACTCAAGAAAAATCTTATTTACACAAACCATTCTACACTCTCACATCAGACTCCCGTATCGTCATTTCGAGCGAAGCGAGAAATCTTTCATTTCTCATTTCTCATTTCTCATTCAAGCGAGGCTTCCATCCCCAATGAAGGGACAGCACGCCCCGTGGGCTAACCCTCCCCCTTCATTTACAACAAAGAGCTGTGCGCTGCACAGCTCCCTTTTTATTTCTTTCCTTTTTTGACGACCGTCTTTGCTTCCGGTTTCACATCCGCCTTGCCGCGGCCGAGGCTGCCGGTCTTGGCCAGCTTCTTCGCCGTCATGTACCAAGCCAGAGACTTGTCCGTGCACTTATTCTGCTTCACCGTAGGATCATTCGGATACTGTTTCTTATAATTTTCCATCGCGCGGCGTGCATTCACCTTCTCATCCTTGGAAATGGTTTCGAAGGAGAATCCCACTTTCCATGCAAAGACGAGCATTGCGACAGGGTAGATCGCAAGCGGATACACTTCGCAGAAGACGCAGGCCGCGATGAGTGCAAGCCCGCCTACGATAGAAAGCACCGAGACACCGGTCTGCACCATGACAGTCTTTCTGAAGTCCGCATCCATGTGCGCGAGCCAGATATTTCCACTCGAAAGAAAGTAGTGAATGAATTCCTGATTCCGCAGCATCCTGTCCCGCTTGTTATGCGCGAGGATCTGCTGCACGATGTCCGCGACATTCTTCTTGAAGCGCATGGTGCGGTAATTGAATACGACGAGAAGCGTCGTGATGAGCGCGATAAAAATGATACTGCTGGTGGATCCTTCCATGATATGTCTCCTTTGCTGAGTTGTTCTTTCTATTATAAGGGGCAAAGGGGAAATCAGCAAGGGGAGACGGTGGATGGGTTCGGGGTTCAGGTTGGCGGGTTCAGGGTTGTGGTGCGGCGCATCAAATATATAGCGCCGCGAAATTATATATATGGGGGGTATTGGGACGCTATATGAATTGTGCATCCCTTCCACCCCCGTTGAACCCTCTGAACCCAATGAACCCGCCCAACCTGACAGCCGACTTTCATAGTAAGAGGGAACGCATCTAAGCATTTTCTAAAGCCGCACCATTCCCACTTGGATGCCCAGCCGATTCGCTTCGCCCGCCTTCATCTCCAGACACCCTTTCCCGCGGAGGCAGGCGGAGAGACCGAGCCATGGCGTAAGATGAGGGACGACCTTCACCACGCGGCCTTCTCCATCGAAATACACCGCATCGATCGCAAAGCGCATGAAGCACATGTGGATGCTGTTCGTCTTCTCGAGGTACAGCCCATGGTCTTCCTCAAGGGGCGCACGGAGCATGAGGCCTTTGAAGCGCGCCCACCACGAGCGCGCGATTTCTACGGAGAGAGAAACGGTGCGGTCAGTATTGGCAAGGATCCATGTTTCGATCATAAGGGGCTCCTTTCGAAAATATAGTTGACGGGTTCAGGGGTAGCCCGCAGGCGTATACCCCATTGATTGTTTGCGAAAGAGGGAGAGCGGGTTCTATAGGTTCAAGAGGTTCAAAGGGGTTGGTGCGGCGCAAAAATAATGAAGCGCCGCGGAGTATAGATGGTGGCGATGCCCGAAGGTGGCATTTCAGTCACTAGTCACTCGAGGCTCCTAATCCCTAGCTACTAATCCCTAATCCCTGCTTTCAAACTTTTGCTGGCGGCTTCGCCATAAATATTTATAGGGCGATGCTCGAAGGTCTATTGATAGCAGGTTTTCCTCGTATTGCCAGCCTTCCCCTCTAGGGGAAGGTGCCCCGCAGGGGCGGATAGGGCGCAGACGGTATGAAAGACAGATGAAGAAAGCGGAGAGGTGCGCGGCACATGCGGGGAAAGCGTGAGCCCCTGACCGCGAATGACAAAGATTTCTCGCTTCGCTCGAAATGACGAAGCAGAAGTCCGATGTCTCCCAGTTTCTTAGTTTCTTAGTCTCTTAGTCACTAGTCACCAGTCACCAGTCACTAGTCACAATTCCCTCTTTCAAACCGCGCCAACCCAAAATAACTGCCAGCTCGCGCTGCCAGTTATTTTTCCCCCATGGTTTCCATGAGAGAGAAGCGATGGCAGAAGCGCCACCACGAAGATCGCAGGGAAAATGCAGAAGACGAGCGGGAAGACCATCTTGACCGGCGCCTTCATCGCCTTCGTCCGCGCCCGCTGGCGGCGGACATTTCTCATATTGTCAGCCTGGATCGTCAGCGTATCCGACATGGAAGCGCCGAGACGCTCCGACTGCGTGACGGACATAACGAAGAGGTATACATCCTGCGCATCACAGCGCTTCGCCATGAACTGCATCGAGCGGCGACGGGTCATCCCCATGCGTACATCACGGAGCATACGGGAAAGCTCATCGATCAAGGGCCCCTTCATGCGCTCGACGACCTTGCGAAGCGCCGCATCGAAAGAAAGCCCTGCCTGCACAGAGATCGCGAGAAGATCCAGCACATCCGGCAGCTGCCGCGTGATGAGAGACTGGCGTTTCTTGATGATATGATTCAGGACGCCGAAGGGAAGCAGCGCCCCCATGAATCCCCATCCGAGGACGATGAGGAAGAACTGCGGCGGTGTGTAGACGCCCCGCCCTGCATACCAGAAGCCGAGTGCGAGGCCGAGCGCAAGGCACAGAAACCAAAGGCCGGCGAAATGAGCGACCTTCCACACACCCTGCTTGCCTGCGAGCATGATGCGCCGCTCCATGAGCTTCGGGATCGCCGCCGGAGCGAAGTAGGAGAGCGTATCCATCAGATCGCCCAGCACACGGCCGACCGTACGCTGCAGGAAGGGGATCTTCCGAAGATCATCCGGATCCACCATCTCTTCTTCGGCAGAAGGATCCATAAACTGATCCAGACGCCGCTGCATCTCACGCTGCGAGTCCGACTGCCGAAGTACGATGAGCGTCATCATGATAAAAACAAATAAGGAGATCGCAGTCGCGATAGAAAATGCAAGCATGGAGTATCACCTCGGTTCAAAAGGGTTCAGGGTTCAGGGTTGTGGTGGCGGCTTCGCCGCGAATATATAGAGGGGCGATGTCCAAAGGTCTCTTGATAGCAGGCTTCCCTCGTATCGTCAGCTCCACCTTGCGGGTAATGCTATTAAGTTAAGCGGCAGAACGTTCTTGGCTCCCCATCGGGGGATCTGCCCGAAGGGGTTGTGCAAGCGAACTGGATTTTTAGGAGTGAAGCGACGCGAAAATCCAGTGAGACGCCATTTCGAACGAAGTGAGATGAGGGGGGCTACGTAGCGGTATTGCATGAAAGTGTTGGAATATCAATAGCATCGGACTATTCAACATAGCACGCTATACCGCTGGCATGCCCCTATTGCCTTCGGCACTTCCCCGAAGGGGGAAGCAAGACGTTACGTAGCTAACGATTTCCTTAACTTAATAGCATTGCCCATACGGGGAAGGCTTAGTCGGAGCGATGCTTCGCGTCAATTATTATAAAGGGCAATGCCCAAAGGCTGGAGGATAGAAGTCAGATGTCTGGCATCTGATGTCTCCTAGTCTAATCCCTCATCCCCAGCTACTAGTTCTTAGTCTCTAGTCCCCCACTTGAATTTTTAAAGTTTGGTGCGCCTAAGCAATTTTTTACGCTCTTCGCCTTGCTTTTCGCCGTTTCTTTATATAAAATATAAAAGAATTTTTAATTAAAAAAGTTTTTACTCCAAGCAATCCCACAGGAACTCTCATGCATACCTACGACAAAAACTACTTTAAGATCGCGCTTCCTGCCGCACTGGAAGGGCTCTTCATGATCCTCCTTGCTTCGACCGACCTCATCATGGTCGGCGCACTGGGAGCTTTGTCCATCGCAGCGGTCAGCATCTTCATGCAGCCGCGTCTCATCCTGCTCTGCTTCTCCCGCTCTCTCGCCTCTTCGGTGACACTGCTCGTTTCCCAAAAAGCGGGCGCCGGCGACACGAAAGGCACGTCGGATATCATGAAGAAGTCGCTCACGCTCTGCGCGATCTTCATGGGTCTTCTGCACATCCTTTTCTACATTTTTCTGGATGACATCTTCTACCTCATGGGCGCGAATGACGAATACATGGCAGAAGCCATGGCATATGGCCCCATCGCGCTTGCCGCAGTCTACGTGACCTCGCTCACGCTCATACTGCAGGCGGTGCAGCTGGGCTATGGACGCACAAGCGTCATCATGAAGACGAATGTCTGCGGCAATGTGGTGAACCTTGCGCTGAATGCACTCTTGATCTTCGGCTTCGGCCCGATCCCCTCCCTCGGCGTGACGGGCGCAGCCATCGGTACGCTGGCAAGCACGATCTTCACCCTCGCATGGACTGCGTGGATCCTCAAAAATGAATCGTTCTTCTCTGGCGGGAGCTACCTTCCCGACCGTGCCTATTTCCACCGCATGATGCCGATCCTTCTAAGCATCCTTTCGGAGCAGGGCAGTGAGCGCGTGGGCATGGTGCTCTTTAGTCGCATGGCGGCAGGGCTCGGCACGATCCCCTTCGCTGTACACAGCATCTGCATGAACATCTCTGACGTATACTATGATTTCATCATGGGCTTCGGCAAGGCAAGCATGGTCATGGCAGGGCAGTCCTGCGGCAAGGGCAGTGAGGAGGACTGGCGCGGCTACAAGAGATGCGGCCTCAAGTGGAGCCTCATCCTCTCGGCCATCGTATGCGCGGCGATCCTCTTCTTCGGCTCTGACATTTTCGCTCTGTTCTCGGATGACGCCTCCTCGCTGGAGATCGCCTCTATCATCATGCTCTTCGTCGCAGCCGTGAGCTTCCCGGAAGCACACGCGATCCTCTCCGCAGGCATCCTGCGCGGATCGGGCAAGGCTACACAGGTGGCCGGCTACTCTTTCCTCTCCATCACCTTCCTGCGTCCGCTCATGACCGCCTTCTTCATCTATGTCCTGGACCTTGGTCTCATCGGCTGCTGGTGTGCGCTCCTCCTCGATCAGTTCATCCGTGCTTCTTGCGCGACCGTCCTCCTCTACCGCCTCGAACACAAAGGCTGGCGGGCTCTCGTCGCAGGGGCTTAAGGAGTGGGAGTGACAAGAGACCAGGAGATATCAGACTCCCGTATCGTCATTTCGAGCGAAGCGAGAAATCTTCCTTGCACAACGGTCAAGCGACGAGCGTCAGATGAGGAGCAAACGAAGCACCTAGGCGATTTTATCATTACCTCATAAGTACAGAGTACCGCTACGACGTAAAAGACCCCTCGGCTCCGCTCGGGATGACGAAACGAGAGAACGGGCAACCTCTCATTCCCTTTCATTCCATCACGTAGAAGGCTGCCCCTTC
This sequence comes from uncultured Dialister sp., assembly GCA_900543165.1. Taxonomy (GTDB): domain Bacteria; phylum Bacillota; class Negativicutes; order Veillonellales; family Dialisteraceae; genus Dialister. Next base: position 5,335 of record UQQQ01000024.1, read on the forward strand.
GGGGCAGATCTATCCTCCGCCTTCGGCGCGCCCCTTCTTCAAGGGGCTACACAACAGTCATGTAAAAACGCTGACCCTTCGCAAGGTCTCCTTTCCCATATCGTCATTTCGAGCGAAGCAAGAAATTTTTGTCATTCGCGGTTCAGTGGTCGATGTGTGGAGTCCCAAAAACGAGAACCCTGAACCCTGAACCCTTTCAACGATAGCTCTCCGCTATCGTTTTTTTGTGAAGCATTTGGTGTCCGGGTCGTTTTTTGGTACAATAGACCCGATATCATTTTGATCTCCGATCCCATCCCTGACCATTTACACCTACGAGGACCCATCATGCTTATCCCTTACACTGCGCCGGCCGAGCTCTATCGGCAGGACATGGAAATCAAGAAATCGATCTTTATCACGCACATCCTGCCTGTCAACTCGGAAGAAGAAGCACAGCAGGCACTCGCTGATCTCAGAAAGAAATACAAGGACGCCACGCACAACTGCTACGCATGGCGCATCGGTACGGAGCGCATCCTTGAGAAATCGGGCGATGACGGCGAGCCGCAGGGCACGGCGGGACACCCCATGCTCCATGTGCTCCAGATGCGAAAGCTCACGAATGTACTCGCGGTCGTCACCCGCTACTTCGGCGGCATCAAGCTCGGTGCGGGCGGCCTCACAAGGGCCTACAGCGGCGCGCTCTCCGATGCCGTGAAGGCGGCGCCCATCGTCACATATACGCCGTATGCCCGCTATACCGTGACCCTCCCCTACACCGCAATCGGCGGCTTTGAAAATTACATCAAAGACAAAGACATCCGCGTCCTGGACCGTGCCTTCGCAGGCGAGGTGCGGGTGACCTTCCTCACCCTTCCAGAAGAAGCGAAGACACATCTCAAATTCCTGACAGACCTCACGGCCGGGAAAGCCGTCATCGAAGAGGACGGGGAGGAGTATGTGAAGGTGAGAGAGTGGTGACTGGGGACTGGTGACTAGGAACTAGGGACTGGTAACTAGTGGCTAGGGACTAGTCACTGGGGAACTGTATGAAAGACGATGTGTGGTGTTCCACCTTCCTCGCCTGTCATTTCGAGCGATAGCGAGAAATCTTTTTCATCGGCAGTGAAACGGTGTATATGCACGTAAGAGGGGAAGGGGAAGTCTGTCACTCCGCGAATACCGGTGTTTCATACCAGGGGAAACGCTGATGATACGGAGAAGGGATCGCACCTATGAAAATATTTTGAAAATTTTTCAAAGATTTTTCCACAATGACATCATCTGTCCTGTCCATTTGGTATCCTATATACAGAGAGCTGGATCGCCCCAAACTCCTTTTCTAAACTCTCAACTCTCAACTCATTTTGATTTCCCAAGGCGATTCAGTTCTCGCTTTTATGTATGGAAACGGCGTGCCGTCCCTTGATTGCGTGCAAAAGCCTCGCTCGAATGAGAAATGTGAAATGGTGGTGCGGCACCTAAAAACAGGGAAGCGCCACTGATCCCTGCTTTCAAACTTTCTCTCCCATAAAAAAAGCCCGATGAAAGATCCCCTGTCTTTCATCGGGCTTTTTGCTTACTCCATGCCGAAAGGCTCGTTTCCGCCAGCAGGGAGCTTGAAGATCCCTGACCCCCATAAGAAGAGTAAAAAATCCGGTGCGTGCTTTCCCCAGTTATCCAGGAATGCTTCATATAATTTTTCCATGATCTCCACCTCTCTGTCCTTTACCATACACTCTCTGTATGACCGCACAGGCATCCTGCTATGATACGCTCATGCGGATAAGATACATTTCGTTCTGTTTGTATCATAGCATGAAAAAAGCGGATGAATCCATCCACAATTCATCCGTCTTGTGCGTTACCATATATTTATTTTAAAGTGTGCCGTAAGAATCAATCAGAGAGAAATGCCCATCACTGTCCCCCGAAGTATTTCTTCACAAATCCCACGTCCCCCACGCTCCACCGGGTGCCGGCGAGGTAGGAGAGGGGCCCTGCCTCTTTCCCGAAGTCACAGGAGATCTCCGCCGAGCAGAGAAGCTGGCGTTTTTCCTTGTAGCTGCGGTTCGTCGTCTTCACGCCGTACTTGTCATCGCCCAAAAGCGGATGCCCGACATGCGCCATCTGGCTGCGGATCTGATGGGTACGGCCGGTGATGAGGTGACACTTCACGAGCGAAAGACCGCCCCTGTATGCGAGACGCTCGTACTCGGTGATGGCCGTCTTCGATCCCTTCACGGGTTCGTCCATGACGAAGACCTGATTCTTTTTCGCATCCTTGAAGATCTGATGGGTGAGCGTCCCGTGTCCCGGCTCGATCTTTCCAAGGACGATGGCAAGATAGGACTTGCTGATCTTGCGGTCACGGATGAGACGGCCGAGGAGGTCACGGATCTCTTCTGTCTTTGCAAAAAGGAGGAGCCCCTCGGTATTGAAATCGATGCGATGCACGGGATAGGCCGCCACGCCGCCCTTCTGCAGGAGGGCCGCAGAGACACGCGAGAGCATGGTATCCTTTTCCTTCCCCGTGATGTCAAGCGTTAAGACGCCGGCAGGCTTGTAGACAACAAGAAGGTTTTCATCCTCGTAAAGAATGCGAACGGGGCGCACCGCATCGCGCTTCTCCAGTACGAAGGAGCGGACTTCGTCACCGGCAGAGAGACGGAAGGCCGCCTCCTCCTTTCGGCCATTCACTTTGATCTTCTTCGTGCGAAGGGCTTTCATGAAAAAAGCGCGCGACCAGTGCTTCTGCTCCATCAGAAACTGGTCTAAGCGCTTGCCCTCCTCCGATTTTTTGATCGTAAATATTTCCATGATCGTCTCCTTGCACGTCTGAAATGCCGCTTTCAGGCGCTGCGCCTCAAAAGCGGTGATCGGGGGTCATACTGATGATCCGCCATGGCAGGTATCCTCTGCCATTTTCTTTAGCTCATCCTTGGTGTGTCCGGTCGCGAGCCGCGCCATCGTCTCTATGACTTCTGCTTCATGCTCGCCCGCGATGTCAAAGGCGCCGCAGAGCAGCTGTGAGTATGAGGTGATCACTTCACGCCGGCGGTCTTCTTCTATCGCCGCGGAGAGGCGGCCGTCTCTGGTCATCTGTATTTTCATGGTGATTGAGATTCTTTTCGGTGTCATAGTCCCTCCTGCATTTCTCTTTATAGTACAGGATGACAAAGATTTTGGCTAGAGGCACAGGGGAAAAGCAGGTGCCATAGCAGCAAAATGACGGGAAAGTCCTCCATTCCCCTCTGCAAGATGCAGCTTATCGCCGGTAAGATGCAAAGGATAGACTGTAAATCATCATAAATATTTTTAATTGGCTATCATTTATAGGTTCTTCTATAATGAAATCATGCAAAGCATTCCCTGTTGTGATGAGGGAGGATCCGCCATGAACAATCTGGATTACTTGGAATATGAAGGCTCGCGGCTTTTAGACTATGCGATGAAAACATACAGTAAAGCTTCCACCGACTCGCTGGTGAATGATATCGAGCGCGTCGTCCTTGCAGGACAGAAAGAATTGTCTCTGGCAGAACAGGATGCACTACAGTCTCTCTCCTTTGAGTATACCCTGTACCGTCTCTACATTGCTCGCTGCATGATTCGTCACCACAAGAGCGGCTTCGGCTGCACTGATGCGATCCTGAAAGGTCTTTCCAGCACGCTGTCTTCCCTGCCCTCTGCGCTCAAAATGCTCGCCCTCGAGCATGATCTGAACGGGTCCTACCTGCTTCTTAGCTGCTATGTAGAAAAGCTGACGAAAGCACATGTGAAAACGATGTTCCAGTGCTACGCTGCCATTGAAAAAGCCTGCGTCGCAGGGGATCGCGAAGCGCGCCTTACCTCTTCCATCGAAAGCTCTCTTTTGGCGATGGCCAAGGAAATCAACTTCGTCCCAACTCCTTCCCTGCTCCGTCATCTCATGGAAGAGACCCGGGCTTTCATGCGCGCGCTCTCTCTCCGTCTATCTGAAATGACGCCGGAGAGTGTCCATCACAAGGCACACGGAAAGACGCTCGTCCATACGCACCACTCCGTCTTCTCCCGTGAAAACTATGAACACATCTACCCGTCCCTCACCCTCATCGCCGGCATCATGACCGGATTCCTCTTCATGTTCGCCTGACAAGGGATGGGATCCCCTTTTTACTTTGCTTTCATTTGGTTCAGGGTTCAAGGTTCAGGTGTGAGGTGGCGGCTTCGCCGCCTTTTTTTAGAAGATGGTATTCTCGTATCACCTTTTCTTGTTTCACTCATCGCCTGTGCTATAATACAGAAAGGTATCTGGAGGAACGGTGACTAGTGATTTGAATGTTACTTTCGGGCATCGCCCTTTACAAAAATCGACGCGAAGCGTCGCTCCGCTTAAGCCTTCCCCGCATGGGTAATGCTATTAAGTTAAGCGGAAGAACTTTCTTGGCTCCCCATCGGGGGAGCTGCCCGAAGGGGGTTGTGCAAGCGAACTGGATTTTTAGGAGTGAAGCGACGCGAAAATCCAGTGAGACGCCATTTCGAGCGAAGTGAGATGAGGGGGCTACGTGGCGGCATTGCATGAAAGTGTTGGAATATCGATAGCATCGGACTATTTAACATAGTACGCTATACCGCTAGCATGCCCCTATTGCCTTCGGCACTTCCCCCGAAGGGGGAAGCAAGACGTTACGTAGCTAACGATTTCCTTAACTTAATAGCCTTCCCCATCGGGGAAGGGGGACCGCAGAGCGGTGGATAGGGTGCTCTCATAAACGACATACTTGAGACGCATTCCCCCGCTCTCTTTCATACCGCCGGTGCCCTATCCGCCCCTACGGGGCACCTTCCCCTCGAGGGGAAGGCTGACGATACGAGGGAAACCTACCATCGCAAACCTTCGGGCATCGCCACGTTTCGTCATCCTGAGCGGCGAGATACGTCGTATGTGAGATAACGAATACCAGAACAGCTGCGACCTGAGCCGAAGGATCTCGGCGAAGCCGCCACCTTCATTCCTAATTCCTCATTCCTAATTCCTCATTCGCGCAAAGTTTTCATTCAGAATCAGTGGACGGAACCGCCCTACGGGCTGACCCTCCAAGAAAGGAGCCTCGCCATGGATCATTCACAGTACCTCACCAGTATGGGCATCACTCTCTGCCGGCGGGCGCTTTTTTCCTATACCAGCCAGCCGCAGGGAAGCTACGGACTTCACGTGATCTTCCGAAAATTCGTGAAGGAGAAGAAGATCCTGATGCACGACCGTGATCGGGACAACTGGTGCGCCTTCCTCTCAGACTACATCGTCTTTCGCCTCTACATCGCCAAGTATATCCTGAAAGACTATGCGAAAGACTACACCCCGCTCCTTCATATTTTCGAAGGCATCCATCAGATCGAGGATGCCTTCCCTGCCTTCTTCCGGGAAGAGGCAGACCCGGGGCGTGCGGTCGGCGACCAGTCCTTCCTCCCGCCGGATCTGGATACGCGATACCGGGCAGAGGAAATGGACCATTTCTACAATATCTTCAATGCTGTATCGACCAAGATGGAGGAAAAGCCGCTGGACCGGAATCAGCGGCTGAAAAGCATCATCACGAGCTGTCTCACCATCCTTTCTGAAAAGAATCATGTACCGCTCTACACGCCGATCTTTTATTTCTTCAGTCAGGAAACGCTCCGCTATGCCCAGTTCCTTGCGGATTTTTGCAAAGGCCTCATTCCCGATGAGTTCTACGAGGTCATGCACGCCATGCCCTATCAGGCTGTCAAGAAAAAGGAAGATCCCTTCTATACCAGCTACCATCTCCCTGCCTGCATCGCTATCTTCGTCTCACTGCTCCTCTTCTTCGTCCTCTGCGAGGGAGGATGGAACGTGAGCCTCCGCTAGGACATGCACCGCCTTGCCGTTCAGGCATGACCGCATCCTTCCCTGCGTTCTTTGTTTTTATGTCAAAAAAGCCGGGATCGTCACCATGACGATCTCGGCTTTTGGGCTTCTATGGGCTTCTATTTCACCATTTCCAAGAATTCTTTCCTGAGCGCGCTGTCCGTCTTAAAAGCACCGGAGGACGCCAGCGTCCGTGTCTTTGTCCCCGGTTTCTTGATGCCGCGGGCGGTCATGCAGGAGTGTTCCCCTTCGATGAATACGATGACGTCATCGGCATGTGTCACGAGGCGCATGATATCGCGGATGTCCGTACCGATGCGTTCCTGCAGCTGAAAACGCTTCGAGACAGCATCTGCAATGCGGGCGATCTTCGAAAGACCGATGACGCGGCCGCGCGGGATATAGCCGACTGCGACCTTCATATTGTACATCAGTGCGATGTGATGCTCGCAGTGGGAAAAGATGTCGATGTCTTTCACCACGACCATATCGCTCTCCGGCGTTTCGAAAGTCTTTTCAAATTCCCGGGCGATATCTTCATTGGATACTGCATTATAAGCAAACTGCTCCGCCATCATGTCCGCAAAGCGTTTCGGGGTCTCGACGAGGCCTTCGCGCATGGGATCATCGCCGACAGCCTCGATGATGAGCCGCGCAGCTTCTTCCAATTTCTTTAGATCGACCATTATACGCCTCTCCTCTCTGGCTCCCAGATGATCTTGTGCAGCTGCACCTGGACCCGGACATCACTCAATCTCTCTCGTCTGACATACTCCACCAGGTCGGCAGGGGCGATGCGTCCCCACACCGGGCTCACATAGAAGGCCGGGTCTTCGCCCTTGTGGAAATGCGCGGCGATGATCGCCTTCATCTCATCCATGTCGGCTTTAGAGCTCACGACGAATTTCAGCACATCCTCTTTCCCGAGGAGCCTGAAATTTTCCTCCAGCATCCGTTCCTTCATGCCACTTCCGCCGCATTTGAAGTCCATCGTGTAGAATGTCCCCTGCGGCCGCTCTTGGAAGAGGGGCACCGCGCCATTCGTCTCGATATTCACCTCATAGCCCTCTTTGCCAAGGACTTCGCACAGGTGCCGAACGGGATGGAGCATCGGCTCACCGCCCGTCAGCGTGATCTTCTTCCACGGGAAGGCATGGATGCGGGAAAGAAGCTCTTCTTCCGTCAGCGCTTCGGCCGTGTCCGTGAGCGAGAGCGAATAGGCGGTATCGCAGTAGCTGCAGCGCAGGTTACAGCCCGCAAGGCGCACAAAGATCGCCATGAGGCCCGTGCGTTTCCCTTCGCCGTCGATGCTGTCGAAGATCTCCGTCACGTGGAAGAGCCCGTCATCATAGCGGTACGCTTCAGTCTTTTTCATATGTTGCCACATTCCCTTCCGTCTCCTGCACCGACACACGGATACAGTGAGGAATGCGGTCGCAAAGCCACTTCGCGATGTTCTCCGCGGTCGGATTCAGTCCCCTCAAGACATCGTTGATGACATGGTGGTCGAACTGGTTCACGATCTCCTTGATCTTGGAGAAATCCACGACCATGCCATTGTGGTCGAGCGTGTCATTCTGCACCGTGACCGTAATGATCCAGTTGTGTCCATGGAGATTCGTACACTTGCTTTCATAGTCCAGGTGCAGGAAATGCGCACCGGATACTTCGATTCGTTTCGTTACTGTAAACATGGGTGATTATCCTTTATATGAAATACGGAGGGTTTCAAGATTTGATGAAGATGGCGGGAAGGGGCGCTGCTTCTCTTTGAGAGCCGCCTTCTCACTCTTTTTCCAGTGTCGGATCCTTGACGCCATTCGCTGCGAAGGCGGCTGCCCTGTCGATGCATGTGCCGCATGTGCCGCAGGGCTTCTCCCCGCCCTCATAGCAGCTCCATGTGAGCTCATAGGGCGTATGGAGAGAAAGACCGGTCGCCACGACGCCGGCCTTATTCATTTCCGCAAAGGGGAAAACGAGATGCACCTTGCCATAGGTGCCGATGGAAACGGCATCGCCCATCGCCTTCAGGAAGGGCTCGCTACAGTCCGCATAGGCATCGCCTGCCGCATCGTCTGCGTGCGCGCCGATGTAGATATCGACTTCATCCTCTTCAAAGAGGCTCGCCGCGAGCGAGGCCGCCGTCGAGAGCATGAGTCCGTTGCGGAAAGGCACATAGGTCGAGACCTTGCCCTCCCCGTTCTTGGCGATCTGCTCCGCATAGCTCTCGTGGACGATCTCTTCTGTGGAGCCCGCGAGGAGGGAGCAGTTCGAATACTGGAAAATGGCAGAAAGATCAAATTCGTAGTGCCGTACATGGTAGTACGCTGCGACCTTGCGTGCCGCAAGGATCTCTTTCTTGTGCTTCTGCCCATAAAAAATAGAAGCAGTCACGACGTTCTCTGCTCCCAGTCTTTCTACCGCCAGCGAGACGCAGGTGGTCGAGTCCACACCGCCGCTGGAGAGGATAATAGCTTTTTTCATCTTGCCTCCTGTTTTTTATAGTTGGTGTTCAGATGACAACTGAGATGGATATTTTTCGGTACGCCTTGGCGCACGGATAGGAAAAAGCCGGACGAGCCGCTTCGGGGCATGGGGCTTTCCTATAACCAATTTATTATAGCATAGATGGCAAGGAGAAGGTAGGCAAAACGAGCCAGTGACTCGTGACTGAAGTGCCACCTTTGGGCATCGCCTCTTTTCGTCATTCCCCCATCTATACTTGATAAAATTTCTGAAATCTAAAAATTTTTCTACCTATACTCGAAAAACTTTTGGTTTTCGAAACTTTCTCAGTGTATAATAGATAAAAAGCAAGGAGGTGTGCCATGATTGAACGACCTTATTATTTGAATCAGCTCCTTCGCGCGAAGGATACGGATTTCATCAAAATCATCACCGGCATTCGCCGTTCAGGAAAGTCCACGCTGCTTGAGATGTTGAAGAAGCACCTGCTCACTCAGGGCGTCCCAGAAAATCACGTCATCCACATCAGCTATGAGCAGATTCCCTGGTTTCCGTTGGAAAAGGCAGAGACGCTCTATGCGTACATCAAAGAGCATATCACGGAGCCTGCCCATCGCTACTACCTTCTCATCGACGAGGTACAGGAGCTCGAAGAATGGGCGAAAGTCATCAACGGGCTGAAAGCGACGTTTCCACTCGATATCTACATCACTGGCTCAAACTCGCGTCTCTTCTCAGGCGAGTATCTGACTTACATCACAGGACGGTACATCGAAATCAAAGTGTACCCGTTGTCGCTTTCCGAATTCATGACATTCCGCGGCTATGACGAAAGCAACGTTGCAAAAGCATTCAATGAGTATCTCACCATTGGTTCTTTCCCAGCCGCAGCAGTCGCGAAAGACCCCGAACTTACAGAAATCATCAACAGCGGCCTCTTCGACTCCATCTTTGCACGAGACATCATCATCCGCGGCGGCATCCGCAATGAAGGCGTCTTCCTCAAAGCCGCCAAATTCATCATGGAGAATATCGGAAATCCTCTCTCCGTGAGTGCTATCAGCCGAACGCTGAAATCGCAGGGCTCTTCCGCAAGCGTGGATACCATCGATAACTACCTCACACAGATGGTCAATACCTATGTGCTCTACCAATGTGAACGCTACGACATCCGTGGCAAAGAGCGGCTTCGCACCAATGGCAAGTATTACGTAGCTGATCTGGGGCTTCGCAATCGTCTCATCGGCTACCGCAGAGGAAATCTGGGGCATGTCATCGAAAATCTAGTCTACCTCGAACTCCTTCGCCGCGGCTATACCATTTCCACCGGCCTTTACAATTCGCTGGAGGTGGACTTTGTCGCGCAGAAAGGCACAGACATCCGCTATTACCAGGTGTCGCTCTCGGTCATGGAAGAAACCGTGCTTGCCCGCGAACTTGCGCCGTTCCAGAAAATCACAGACAATTTTCCCAAGCACCTCATTACCATGGACACCATCGATTTCTCACAGAATGGCATCATCCACCAGAATCTCTATGACTTCCTGCTCGGAAAAAATAAGCAGTGACCGATGCCCGCAGTGATGCGTACTTTATAATTTTTTTATTCCCATTTTTATTGCAAACGATTCTGTTTGATTGGACTAAAGGAGAACCACTATGCACGGCGGAGACGCAGATGAATTTATCGACTATATGAATGACGGAGAGGCTTCTGTCCGTCACAGAAGTTTCGTGTACCGTTTCTCGGGGCTGAAGTACCACGCGGGGCGGCATGCGTATCGGATCAGCATCGAGAAGTACCGCTTCACGAAGGAGCCTTTCGAAGACTTCATGGAGCTTGTCTATCACTACGAGTCGGAGGATGCAGAGGATGTCCTGAATCACCTCACCGAAGACATCCTCTGGGATGGGAAATCATTCTATGAGCTGGAAAAGGCACTGACGTGGATTGACTGGTGACTGGTGACTAGGGATTAGGGATTTAGGGATTTAGGGATTTAGGGATTTAGGGATTTAGGGTGCTCGTCTGCCCCTTCCTCTGGAAGGAGCAGACGAGCACAGCGAGGCGGGGGCTGGTTGCGATAGATTCAATACTCCGCGGCGCTTCTATTTTTATGCGCTACACCAACATTTCTCATTTCTAATTTCTCATTTTAAGTTCCTGTTTTCCTCCATGATAATCCAACCCATACTATCGCAAATAAAAAAGCAGCCTCGCGGCTGCTTTTTTATGTTGCTCAGTTCTTCGGACGAATGACAACGTATCTGTACGGTGCTTCGCCTTCGGAATCGGTGGAGACGGCGTGGTCGTCCTGCAGAGCCAGATGGATGATGCGGCGTTCGCCGGCAGCCATCGGTTCGAGGCGGACTTCTTCGCCCGTGCGCTTCACCTTGCCTGCGAGGCGTCTGGCGAGGGCTTCCAGGGTATCCTGGCGGCGCTCTCTGTAGTTTTCGACGTCAAGCAGGATGAAGTAGTGATGACGGAAGGATTTCCCGGCGGCTAAGTTCGTCAGGTACTGGAGCGCATCCAGTGTCTGTCCGTGCTTGCCGATCAGGATGCCCAGACCATCGCCCACCAGATTGATCATGATCCGTTCTTCGGTCATGCGGCATTCCATGGTGACAGCAAGGTGCATACCGGCAAAGACGCCCGTAAGGAAGGTCTTTGCTTCTTCAGCGACCTTTTTCTGTTCTTCCGGATCGAAAGCCGGCTCTTCACGCTCGGCTTTCTTCTCTTCTGCCGGTGCTTCTTCCTTCACTTCTTCGGCAGCTTCTTCTGCCTGTGATACTTCGGCCGGCGTTTCTTCCTTCGCTTCTTCGGCAGGGATTTCTGCCGCCGGTGCTTCTTCGGCAGGAGATGCTTCTTCGACAGTGTCTTCCGGCACTTCTTCATCCGGTGCGGAAATGTCTACGACAGCCATCTTCTTGTGGATGAGTCCGAAGAGTCCGCTGGAAGGCTGCTCGACGACATGGACGACAGCTTCTTCGCGGCTGATGCCGAGCTTTTCCAAGCCTTCCGCAACAGCGGCTTCGATGGTTTTTGCTGTGATTCTGACTGTTCTCATTTTTCATCAGCCTCCCCAGTGCTCTTAGCAGGTGCTTCTGCCGTAGCCGGCTTTTCATCGCTGGCTGGTTCTTTTACTTCTTTAGGAGCTTCTGCTTTTTCAGGAGAGGCTTCTTTGTTTTCGTCTTTCGGTGCATCCGCAGGCTTCTTCACGACTTTCTTGATGACTTTCTTGCGGATGATTTTTTTCTTCTTTACTTCCGCTTTCGGCTGGTTCTCTCCATGGACGGTGAGGGTCCCTTTGGAAGATTTGCCGCCGATGCGTTCCTTCATTTCGCCCCAGTACATGATGGTCTGCTGGACGAGCTGGTACAGGTTGCAGACGATCCAGTAAATGACAAGACCGCTCGGTAAGTTCAGGGACATCCAGCCGATCATGACAGGCATCATGAGCAGCATGGTCTTCTGGTTGCTCGGTGCGTCCTTCGGGGTGGTCTGCCAGGAAATGATGAAGGTGGAAGCAGCAGAGAGGATCGGAAGGATATAGGTCTCATCCGGTACAGCCAGGCTTTCCAGCCACAGGAAACTCTCGTGAGCCGGATCATAGGAAAAGCCCTGCAGTGCGTAGTAGATGGAGATCAGGAACGGCATCTGGATCAGGAGCGGCAGGCAGCCGGAGAGCGGAGAGGCTCCGTTTTCCTTGTAGAGCTTGCCCATTTCTTCGCGCAGCTTCTGCGGGTCATTCTTGTATTTCTTCTGAATCTTCTGCATTTCCGGCTGAATGACCTGCATGGCCTTCATGGACCGGATCTGTTTCAGGGCGAGCGGGAGCAGCAACGTCTTGATAATGACGGTCAGGACGATGATGGCGATCCCGTAGCTCGGAAATCCCAGGTCTTCTGTTATTTTGTAGCAGAATTCCAGGCAGACGCGCATGACCTCTGCGAGGAGTCCGACTAAGCTCGACAGAAATGGAATCTGAAAATCACTCATTGGTTACTCCTTATACGGCCTGTATTGCAGCCGCTAAATGCCCGAGCCTTCTAAATTTCAAGAGCCCGGTGAGTTTTCGGGAAATCAATCGGCGGTTATGGTGGGATGGATGGCCGGGGATTGGTAGCTAGTGAACTAGTGACTGGTGACTGGTGACCAGGGATTAGGGATTAGGGATACGAAATGAGAAATGGCGGTGCAGCGCATCAAAGGTAAGAAGCGCTGCCAGTTTTAAAACTCGCGGCGCTTTCATTTTATTTTGCGCCGCACCTTCACTCCTCACTCCTAATTCCTCACTCCTCACTTTTTTCTATGCGAAGCATTGAAAAAAGACAGCCTCTTCACGGGAGCGGGTCGTATCCACCTTTGTGAAACGGGTGGCACTTGGAAATCCGCTTGATCGCGAGCCAGCTGCCTTTTAGGGCTCCATATTTTTGAAGCGCCTGCAGTGCATATTCGCTGCAGGTCGGGTAGAAACGACAGCAAGGAGGCTTCAGGGGAGAGATAAACGCTCTATAGAATCGGACAAGACCGATCAGAAGCTCTTTCATCTTATTTCACCAGAATTCCGGCTTTGCGCCACAAGGAAAGGATCGCTTTCTCCGCCTGCTGATAGGTGGCACCGGTCAGGAAGATGCCTGACAGCATCACCACTTCATAATGGGGCGAAAGCTCAGCCATATGAAGGCGGTAGACCTCCTTCATCAGACGTCTTGCACGGTTCCGCGCAAAGGCGTGGCCGATTTTCTTCGTAGTCACGAAGCCCATGCGGGTGCCCGGCTTTTTGGTTTTCACCACATAGCAGAGCCCGGCCCGATTGCTGAAACGTTTGCCGGATCTGTAAATCCGACGGTAATCCCTGTTCTGTCTGATACGAGAAGAGCGGGGCAGTGTATACCCCACCCTCTCCTCGCTGATTTCTTGATTAGGCACTTAATACCTTTCTGCCCTTTGCTCTTCTTCTCTTCAGAACAATACGGCCTGCTTTTGTTTTCATACGAGCGCGGAAACCGTGGGTCTGTTTTCTCCAATGGTTGTTCGGCTGGAATGTCATCTTTGCCATGTATAAACACCTCCTTACATCGTGTTGTGCCATTTATCGTGCACCATAACAGAATAATTATAGCTAAGAGAAGAGGGGATGTCAATAAAGTTTGGAAGGAAATCTTGACAAGGGGGGATAGCCCCAGGGCGGGGCGTCCCTTGATTGTGAATGAAAGCCTTGCTCGAATGAGGAATTAGGAGTGAGGAGTGAAGGTGGCGGCGCATAAAATTATGAAAGCGCCGCGGAGGTTTGAAACTAGCGGTTTTCTCGTATCGCAAACCTAATCCCTAGCTACTAATCCCTAGCTACTATCCACCAGTCACCAGCCACTAGCTCCCCTTCGATTTCCACAATAGCATCCCGCTTCCTGCTACGATGAGCACGCCGCCGATCCATGATGCCGGGGTCAGTACCTCTCCCCAGAGCGCCCAGCCGGCCACGATGTGAAAGAGAACGCCGGTGTACATGACGAAGGTGACGATCATCGGGTGGATGTGCGTCGCGCCCCATGTGAAGCAGACCTGTGCAAAAATGGCAGAGAAGGAAAGGGCAAAGAGCCAGAGGCATTCTGCCGCATCCGGCATTTGGAAATCGTGCCCGAGCATCAGCAGGAGACCGCCTGCCATGCTGTAGAACTGAAAATAAAAGACGATCTCTCCGCCGGAGTGCCCACCTTTTTCATTGAGTCTGCCGATGCAGGTGTAGGCGCACGCCGAGCAGAAGGCCGACACGACGCCGATGAGTGCATAGCCATTGAAGGAAGAGTAATCCCAGACTTTCAGCACCACCGCCGCACCGGCAGCGATGATGAAGAGCCAGAAGCGCACGTTTCCCGCGGGCGTGGTCTTGAGAAAAATCGGCGAAAGGATGCACATGAAGGGCGCAGCGAGCTGGACAAGGATCTCCGCATCGCCGAGCGTCAGCCCTTTGAGGCAGAAGAAAAAGAGCAGGATGCCCATCCCGCCGAAAATGCCGCGCGTATGAAGGAGCAGCCTGTCTTTCCCCGAAAAAAGAGGGAGCGACTCTCTCGCTGCGATAAGCGGCTGGAAGAAGAGCCCTACGAGGCCGCGTACAAACGTAAGCTCGCCCGTCCCGAGGTAGGAGACAGCTTTCGCAGACACGTCCATCAGTGTGAAAAGAAGCGCCGCCAGGATCGAGGCAAGAATCCCGAGGGTCATAGAAGAAGGTTTTGTGGTCATGATTGAGTTCAATGGGTTCAGGGTTAGCCCGCGGGGCGGGACGCCCATGAATTGCGGATGAACGCTTTGCTCGAATGAAAAATTAGAAATGAGAAATTAGAAATGGTGGTGCGGCGCATAAAAACAGGGAAGCGCCGCGAATATTTATGGGGCGATGCCTGAAGGTCTCTTGATAGCAGGTTTCCCTCGTATCGTCAGCCTTCCCCTCGAGGGGAAGGTGCCCCGAAGGGGCGGATAGGGCACAGGCGGTATGAAAGACAGATGAGGAAAGCGGAGAGGTGTGCGGCACATGTGGGGAAAGCGTGAGTTCCTGACTGCGAATGACAAAGATTTCTCGCTTGCGCTCGAAATGACGATACCGGAGTCTGATGTCTCCTAGTCTCCAGTTCCTAGCCACCAGTTCCTAGCCACCAGCCACCAGCCACCAGTCACCAGTCACTAGTCACCAGATCCGCCATTTCCTTCGCCCATTCTTTCGCGCGGGCGAAATCCTCTTCATTCGGATGCTTCTCGGCCTCTTCCAATCGGGCGAGACGTTCGGGGGTCATTTCATGGGCCGTCTCCTGTGCAAGCCCCGCGAGCTTCTTCTGGTGGAAGGAGTTCACGCGCCCCTGACAGATGAAGGTGCCAAGACAGGTGGCATCTTTGGAAAGAAGAGCCGCAGCATTGGTGAGATACATCTTCGCCGCCTCCGAATCAGGCCATGTGCCGGCGGTCGCATAAATGGCAACGTTTTTCCCAGAAAGAGAAGAGAGCGTCTTCTGCGCGAGAGGATCCGCGCCTCGGCGGTAACCCCAGAAGCCGACAAAGACAAGGTCATAGGAAGAGAGGTCATTTCCCTCGCGGCCCTCCTCCATGATTTCCTTCTCCCCCGGCAGCGCCTCAAAGATGGCTTCTGCGACCGCCTTCGTATTTCCCGTGCGGGAAGACCAGAGAACTAATGATTTCATAGAAACCTCCTTTTACAACAAGTTAGGAATGAGGAGTTAGGAGTTAGGAGTGAAGGTAGCAGCGCGCCATTCATATAGCGCCGCATAATAAACTAATTTCTCATGCTCCTGTCTTCCCCATTATCCACAGACTGCACTCGTTTGTCAAAGAATTGACACGCTTCATAAAAATCACTATCATGAAAAATAATGTGACTTTGTTCATTTCTATACTCTGCGGCGCTTTTTAATTATTTCGCGCCGCTCCAACACTCCTCACTCCTAATTCCTCACTCAGAAAGCTTCAATTCCACATTTTGCTGATACATTTACAAAGGAGGGTTCGTATGCGTCGCTGGATCATGCATGTCGATATGGACGCCTTTTTTGCGTCCATCGAGCAGCGGGACGACCCCGCGCTCCAAGGCAAGCCCGTCATCGTCGGCGGGAAGAGCCGCCGGAGCGTCGTCGCGACCGCGTCCTACGAAGCTCGCGCCTTTGGCGTGCATTCGGCGATGCCCCTCTCGCAGGCAAAGCGCCTCTGCCCCCATGGCTGCTTCGTCGCGCCGCGCTTCGAAGCATACCGTGAGGCGTCGGATGCGATCCATCAGGTCATGCTCCACTACGCGGACGCCTACGAGCCGATTTCCTTGGACGAAGCCTTTCTCGACATCTCCGGCATGGGAAACCAGTATCCGACGCTGGGAGCGATCGGGCGCGCCATCAAAGAGGAAATCCGTTCCGCCGTGCATCTCACAGCCTCGGTCGGCATCGCGCCGAATAAATTCCTTGCCAAGATGGCGAGTGACATGAAAAAGCCGGACGGCCTCTGCATCATCCCCTACGGCAGAGAACGGGAAGTCCTCGCGCCCCTTCCCGTGCGCCGTCTTTGGGGCGTGGGCGAGGTGACGGAGAAAAAACTTCTCGCTGCCGGATTCCGCACCATCGCTGACATCCAAGAAGCACCGCTGGAAAAGCTATCCGCTCTCCTTGGCAATCAGGGGCCCCTGCTGAAAAACCTTTCCTTTGGCATCGATGACCGCCCTGTCGTTTCTTCTAGGCAGGTGAAATCCATCGGTGATGAATCCACCTATGAATATGATCTGACCGACCGCCCCAAAATCGATCGGGAAATCGCGATCCACAGCGACATCGTCGCGCAGCGCCTTCGCAGGCACGATCTGGCAGCGCGCACGATTTCACTCAAGATCCGCTTCGCTTCCTTCAAAACCATCATGCGGAGCCTGTCTCTTGAAGAAGGAACGAATCTGCAGGAAACCATCGACAGTACCTGCCAGACCCTGCTTTCCCGCATCCCGCTCACCGAGGGCATCCGCCTCATCGGCGTCACTGCCTCGAATCTCGGCGCGCCGCTATCCATCCCCTCGCTCTTCTCTGACGAAGAAGACAAACGCTCCCGCGCCGCCAAAGCGATGGACAGTATTCAGGAGAAATACGGGAAGAAAGCGCTTCGGAAGGGGTTCTGGCTGGAAGAATAGAATTCGGGTTCAGGGTTAGCTCCTTGGCCGGCTCCGTCCACGGGCTAATCCTGAACCCTGAACCCTGAACCCTCTTCACCCTTCCTTCATGCGCTATAATGAAAGTATCCCTATCATTTTCAAGAAAAGAGGTCTTACTATGGTCAATACAGAACGAATGAAACGCACCTTCACCGAGCTCGTCTCGATGTATGCGCCGAGCAAAGGCGAGCGCGAGGTCTGCGAATATTTGAAGAAGAAGCTGAAAAGCCTCGGCGCTTCGAAAGTCACCGAAGACAATGACGGCTCCGTCAATGGCGGAAACTGCGGCAATCTCATCGCCGTCTGGAACGGCAATGCCCCGGGCCTTCCCTCCATCGCGCTCACCGCGCACATGGACTGCGTCGAATGCTGCCAGGGCATCGAGCCCGTCCTCGAAGACGGCGTCTTCACTTCGAAAGGCGACACCATCCTTGGCGGCGATGACAAGGCCGGCGTGACCGCTATCCTGGAAGGCATCGCCCTCATGAAGGAGATGTATATCCCGCACGGCAAGATCACCGTCATTTTCACGGTGCAGGAGGAAATCGGCCTCTTCGGCTCCAAGTACATCGAAGAAAAATATATCCAGGGCATCGACTTCGGCTACGTGCTGGATGCTGACGGCCCTGCCGGCTCCCTCTATAACGCCGGCCCGTCCCAGTACCAGCTTTCCTTCACCCTGAAAGGCGTCGCAGCGCATGCCGGCATGGCGCCGGAAAAAGGAACGAATGCGATCGCCATGGCAGCCGAGGCGATCACCCGCTGCCCGACAGGACGCATCGATGAGGAAACCACCTGCAACATCGGCACCATCACCGGCGGCACTGCAACGAACATCGTCCCGGATGCCTGCATCGTGCGCGCAGAGGCCAGAAGCCGCGACCCCAAGAAGCTGGAAGCGCTCGTCGATACGATGGTCCATGCCTTCGAAACGGCAACCAAGAAATTTCCCGAAGGCTCTCTGTCTGTCCACAAAGAGAAATCATATGACGCCTTCCTCGTCAAAGAGAGCGATCCCGCACTGAAACTCTTCAAAAAAGCCGCTTCCTCCATGGACAAGACCATGACCGTCGCAAAGAGCGGCGGCGGCAGCGATGCAAACTGGTTTGGCACCAAAGGCTTCCCCGCTGTCTTGGTCGGCGTCGGCATGACCGACTTCCATACCAGCCGTGAAAGCCTCAAGGAGCAGGATCTCTACGATGCCGGACTTCTCGTGTACAAGCTCATCGAGGAAGAAAGCCATCTGGGAGAATGAGTGACTGGTGACTAGGGATTGGGAAATCTTGATAGCTGCGCAAATGGTATCCTCGGATCGTCATTTCGAGCGAAGCCCTCGAATCTTTGTTATTTGCGGTCAGGCGATCGATATTTGGAATTCCCAAACGGGAAACCTGTCACCCACTCACCTTCGGGCATCGCCCCCATATATATTCGCGGCGAAGCCTCCACCTTCATTCCTAATTCCTCATTTCTCATTTGAGCAAAGCTTTCATTCATAATCAGTGGACGGAGCCGCCCCACGGGCTAATCCTGAACCCTGAACCCAACAACAAAAGCCCATCCGGCTCTTATGAGCCAGATGGGCTTTTATTGTTTTCTTAATATTTATCCCCGTACAGTTCCTTATTTCTCTGTACGATCGCCATGATGCGGCTGGCCGTTTCTTCGATGGCCTTGTTCGACACATCAAGGACCTGGCAGTGGAGCTGGCGCATGATTTCCTTCGCGTAGGACAATTCATCCTCGATGCGGGCAATGTCTGTGTAGTTTGCCGTTCCGGAGAAGCCGAGCGCTTTCATACGTTCGCTGCGGATGGTATTCAGCTTGTACGGATCGATGATGAGACCGATGATGCGATAGGGCGGCACCTGAAAGATTTCTTCCGGCAGCGGGACTTCCGGCACGAGCGGAAGGTTGGCTACCTTGAATTTTTTGTGCGCCATGTACATGGAGAGCGGCGTCTTCGAGGTGCGGGATACCCCGATCAGGACGACATCGGCCTTCTTGAAGCCGGCCGGGTTCTTGCCGTCATCGTACTTCACAGCGAATTCAATGGCTTCGACCTTCTTGAAGTATTCTTCATCGAGCTTGTGGATGATGCCCGGCTTCATGCGGGGCTTCGTCTCGGAAATGGTCTGCACCATGTCCATCATCGGCCCCAGGATATCCACGTACTTCACATGGTTCGCTTCCGCAATGCGCTCGAAATGCGCGCGAAGCTCCGGGCTGACTAAGGTATGGCAGACAACAGCGCCATGCTCTGCGGCTTCTTCGATGACCTTCTGGATCTGTTCTGCATGACGGATGAAGGGCACGCGCACAACGTCGATATCTTCATCAAACTGGCTGATGGTCGCCTTGGCGACACTTTCCGCAGTTTCTCCCAGAGAGTCGGAAACCACGTACACTTCTGGTATTTTTGACAAAAGGATGACCTCCTTTGGTATTGATTGGAAATGAGATGAGCAGCAAGGGACGGCACGCCCCTTGGGCTAACCCATGAAGCCCCTTATCTCTTCTTCGTTCCGAGATCGAGGAAGAGGCGGGTGATATTGGTCTTGGAAATGCGGCCCATGAGCTTGAATTTCTTCTCGCCTTCGACATCCTGAAAGATGCCGACAGGCAGACAGTCGATCTCATAGTCAATGAGCTTTTGGGCAACGGATACCATGTCTTCGTCCGGCTCTGCGAAGATCATCTTCGAGCGGGAGGTCATGACCATGGAGATCGGCACTTTGGTCAGATTTTCACGGCCCATGGCGGTCTTCAACAGATCCTTTCTGGATACTACGCCCATGACGTCATCGGGCTTCCCCACGAAAAGGGTGCCGATGTCTTCGGTGAAGAGAAGGACAGCGGCATCGTAGGCATTCGACTCTGCACTGACCAGAACAGGTCTGGACATGCAGGCCTCTGCGGTGCAGGAACGGATTTCTGCCGCAGCCGGATCCTCTCCTCCTCCCAGGTAGTAGTAGCCCAGTCTCCGTCTGGCGGCGATCACTTCTCCCGAGAGAAGCACCGCCAGGTCTCCCCGCAGGGCGCTTCGGGTCACATGGAGACGCTCAGCGATCATTTCACCTGTGATCGGCCCATTTTCCCGCACGATGCGGGTAATTTCTTTTTGGCGGCTGGTCAGCTGCATAATTTGCTTCCTTTTTTGTATTGACAGGAAACCGGGACTGCTCGAAAACAGCCCCGGTCACCGGAATTTTTCAGTTCAAAGCTATCGCCGGATCGGTCAAGGCGATCTGGAGCCGCATGCGTCCCCACCGCGGCAACAGCGTGTCTGGCTCCTCACTTGACCGTCCCCGTTCTCACGGGGCAGGCAGGCTCCCTTCGGAGCGCCCGAGATCACCAGGTATAGTCTTCTGTATCTTTGATTCCTCTGCCGGTAGCTGCATCGAGCATCAGTCTCTGTTCGATACGAGCCACATTTCTCTTGGTGGCTTTGACCATATCCGGGTTGACGGATACGTAGTCGATACCGCTCTTGACGAGGAATTCGGTGAAGTCTGGGTATACGGACGGAGCCTGGCCGCAGATGGAGACAGTCTTGCCGTCTTTGTGTGCGGTCTCGATCAGGTGGCGGACAGCTCTCTTGATCGCGAGGTTTCTTTCATCGAAGAGGGCAGAAACGGTGTCATTGTTTCTGTCGCAGCCGAGTACTAGCATGGTGAGGTCGTTGGAGCCGATGGAGTAGCCATCCACGAATTCATTGAATTTATCTGCCAGAATGATGTTGGCCGGGATCTCTGCCATGAGGAAGAGCTTGAAGTCCGGACCTCTTTCCAGACCTTCTTCCTTCATGATGGAGGTGACCTTGCGTGCTTCATCGACGGTTCTGCAGAATGGGATCATGCAGTTCAGGTTCTTCAGACCGAATTCTTCACGGACCTTCTTGACTGCCTTGAGTTCGAGACGGAAAGCGTCGGTGTAGGTCGGGTCGTAGTAACGGGAAGCACCTCTCCAGCCGAGCAGGTCAGCCGGTTCTACAGGTTCATACTTGTCGCCGCCCTTGAGGTTTCTGTATTCGCCGGACTTGAAGTCGGAGAAACGGAGAACGACCGGACGTGGAGCCAGCGCGCGGCAGACCTTGGAAATGCCTTCAGCGAGCATGTCGATGACTTTTTCCGGTTTACCCTGTTCGATGAGGTAGAGCGGATGTTCATGGATGAAGGTGGTCCAGATGAATTCTTCACGCATGAGGCCGATGCCGTCGCATGGGAGGCTTGCATATTTATCAGCGAGATCCGGATCGCCAAGGTTCATCATGACGCCGGTGCCGGTCGGTGCGAAGTATTCAGCGACTACGGTCTGAGCAGCGCCCTGTGCCTGCTGCGGTTCGTCTTTCTTCACAAGGTCAGCGACGATGCCGTCATAAACGACGCCGTTCTGTGCGTCAATGGTGATATCCTGGCCGGATTTCAATACTTTGGTCGCTTCTACGCTGCGGCTCTTGGTGCCGACGACGCATGGAATGCCGAGTTCGCGGGAAACGATGGAAGCGTGGCAGGTCATGCCGCCAGCATCGGTGACGATCGCGATGGCTTTTTTCATAGCCGGTACCCAGTCCGGAGAGGTCATCGTGGTGACGAGGACTTCGCCTTCCTGGAATTCATTGATATCCTTCGGGTCGGTGATGACGTGGCATTTGCCTGCTGCCATTCCCGGGCTGGCCGGAAGACCTTTGACGAGTACTTTATGATCGGTGGTCAGTTTCACTTCAGTGCCTGCTTTCTTTTCTTTATTCTTCTTGGACCAAACGGTTTCCGGACGAGCCTGGAGGATCCAGATGCGGTTCTGGTGGTCGACAGCCCATTCCATATCCATGTAGCAGCCATAGTGTTTTTCGATGGCTTTCGCATAGGTAGCGAGCTGGACGACCTGTTCATCGGTGAGGGCCTGCGCCTTGGCAAGGTCTTCCGGTACTTTTCTTTCTTCTACATCGCCGCCCGGTTTACGAACGAGCTCGATGGCTTTTTCATTGATGTGTCGGGAAGCGATGGTGAGGTCTTCCTTGTTGATGATGAAGTTATCCGGGGTGACGGTGCCCTGTACGACATATTCGCCAAGGCCCCAGGAGCCTTCGATCATGATGGACTTGTCATCGCCGTTGGCAATGTTTACAGTGAACATGACGCCTGCGACTTTGGAGTCAGCCATCATCTGTACAGCAGCGGAGAGAGCGACGTTTTCATGGTCGAAATTCTTCTTCGCTCTGTAGTATACCGCACGGTCGGTGAAGGTGGATGCGTAGCATTCCTTGACCTTACGGATGACCATGTCACGGCCGGTGACATTCAGGTAGGTGTCCTGCTGGCCTGCGAAGGAAGCATCCGGCAGGTCTTCTGCGGTAGCAGAGGAACGAACGGCTACATATGGATTTTCTTCGTTGACTTTCTTGGAGAGTTCTTCGTAAGCATCGCCGATCGCAGTTGCGAGGTCTTCCGGCATTTCAGCGGAAACGATGCTTTCGCGGATCTTAGTGCATACTTCATGGAGTTCAACAGAGTCTTCTACATCGGAAAGCCCCTGCAGCAGCTCGTGGATCTTTTTGTTCTGTCCGGTGACATCCATGAAATAACGGTAAGCATGAGCTGTCGTCGCGTAGCCGTATGGTACCGGCACGCCGGTCGAGGTCGTCAGTTCACCCAGAGAAGAAGATTTCCCTCCGACCAGATTGACATCTTTTCTGTGCAGTTCATCAAACCACAATACATAAGCATTCTCTCTTGCGTCCATCATGTCCTCCTAAACAATGAAGATAAGAATCGTTAGCTTGAAATGTACACTTAATTTCAAATCACTTCACTTATAGTATACCTATTTGAGTAAAATGTCAAATGCATAATGTGCAAGAGTGACATATTTGTGTGAAATAAGAATAGACTTAAATTGGGTTCAGGGTTCGTCCGTGGGGGGGTGCCGTCCCCTTCACCCCTGATGAAAGCTCTGCTTCGAATGAGGAGTGAGGAGTGCTGGTGCGGCGCATAAAAATCAGAAGCGCCGCGGAGGTTTGAGACTAGCGTTTTCTCGTATCGCAAACCTAATCTCCAGCTAGGGATTAGGAGTTTCGAGTGATTGGGTGATTAAGAGGCCAGGAGACATCAGTCTCCTGTATCGCCATTTCGAGCGAAGCGAGAAATCTTTGTCATTCGCGGCGAGGGACTCACGCTTCCCCCACAGGCATCGCCCCATAAATATTCGCGGCGCTTCCCTGTTTTTATGCGCCGCACCACCATTTCTAATTTCTAATTCGAGCAAAGCGTTCATCCGCAATCCATGGGCGTCCCGCCCACGGGCTTCCCCCTGAACCATCCCAACAAAAAAGCTCTCCCTTGCGGAAGAGCTCCTTTTTAAAATCTGAGCGACGTGATGAAGTACGCCGCGCAGCTGACGAGGACCGTCAGGATGATCATCATCGGATCGGCGATGGAGGTACGGTAGTTTTCCGGATTGTAATGCGTGCGTTTCCGGAAAGGACGTGCATCCAGGAAGTCCATCGGATTGCTCGTGAGATCCATGAATTTATCATTCGCAATGCCCCAGGCATCGCCAAGGCCTTTGCAGAGTGCGCACATGAGTCCGCTCACGAAGTTCATGATCGCCGCGAAGGGCTTTCTGTAGAACCAGTCGGTATCGAGGCTGAGGGCGGTGTGCGGCTCCATCCTCGGAAGGAACATCATAAACGGCACCATGGTGACGACAAGGATCTCTACATAAGACAGGAGGTGGGCTGCCGTGAAGGGCTCGTAGGTGACGGTGCCGAATGGCAGGAAGCGGTAAAGCAGATCCGGATATACGCCGTAGAGGAAGCAGAGGCAGGCGCCAAGGCCCATCGCGACGTACATATTCTTCGGGAGCTTGTGCTTCATGACAATGTCTTTTCCCTCTTTCCGAAGGAAAATGAAGTAGCCCATCTTCAGTGTGATGGATAAAAAGGTACCGACGCTGGCAAGCTCGAGCAGGGTGTAGACCCAGTCATAGCCGGCTTCTGCCGCGGCCGCGATGGTGATGGTCTTACTGATAAAGCCATTGAAAAACGGTACACCGGAAATGGAGAAGGCAGCGACGAAGAAGCAGAGAGCGACGAATGGCATTCTCTTTGCCATGCCGGAGAGCTGATTGATCTTGCGGATGCCTGTCGCATAAATGATCGCGCCCGCGCACATAAAGAGGAGCGACTTATAGAGGATGTGCGAGAAGGCATGCGCCGTTGCACCGTTCAGTGCCATCGCCGTGCCGACGCCGACACCGGCGACCATGAAGCCGACCTGACTGATGATGTGGTAGCCGAGAAGGCGACGCATATCATTTTCCATGATCGCATAGAGCGCACCATAGAGCGCCATGAAGCAGCCGGCAGCCATGAGGAAGTCAGTCCCCGCAAAGATGCGGATGAGCGCATAGACGGCGACCTTCGTAGTGAAGGAGGAAAGGAAAACAGAGCCGGTGATGGTGCCTTCCGGATACGCATCGACCAGCCATGCATTCACCGGAGGGATGGCCGCATTCACGGCGATGCCGATGAGGATCGCCCAGAAGGGCAGGTTGTGCGCGCCCGCTGAGAGGTTCATGACGAGACCGTTTCCAGCACCGACCTCGAGGAAGATGCCATAGAGCAGAAGGTTTCCGCCCAGCATGTGGACCATGAGGTAGCGGTAGCCTGCGCGGCGCGAGGCCGGGGTGTGGTGGCACCAGATGAGGAAGAGGGAGGTCACGGCAAGGCCTTCCCAGAAGGCGATGAAGGTCATCCAGTCCTTGGCAAGAGTGACGCCAAGCGCACATCCGGCGTAGGCCATGGAGGAGAAGGCTTCGATGCGGCTGTCATTGTGGCAGGAGTAGATCCCGCCGATGCAGGCCATCAGAGCAAAGATCATGCAGAAGACATAGCTTAAGCCGTCTACATGGAAGTAGTCAAGCACATAGCCGGTGCCAAAGAATTCCATGGAGAGGTCTGTGCCCATCGGCATAGAGAGCGCGGCAGCAAGGGCCGCGAAGGGGCCGATGGCAAGGACCACTCTCCGAAGCGCTTTCGGTACAATGGCCGCAATGAGTCCGACGAGAATGAGGATGATGCCAGGATGCCATGCATTACTCAATGTGGCCACCTCCTCCGCGTGTATAGTAGTTCTCACTGCGCTGCAGGAGCGGCGCCATGATGAGCTTGGCAAGGATGATCAGGATCCATCCCGACACAAACCCGAAGAAAATATCATAGCCGAAAGGCAACGGCCACCATGACGGGCTGTGCAGATATACGCCTGCGATCTCAGCCGCGCAGGAGACGAGCAGAATGACAGCGGCCAGGATATAAATTCTTTTCTTCGTCATTTCAGCCACCCCCCGTTCCATCCGGCACAGATGCCGCTTGCGGCCATATCGGCCAGATCATAGAAATGCGGATATACATCCGGCAGTACGCCAAGGATGACGGCAAGCGCTGTCGTGATGCAGATCGGGATCAGCATGGAATAGCTGAATGCCCCGTACTTACGGAATTTTTCCTGCGGATCATGCCGGAAGTACGCCATACGGACGACCGGCATCAAGTAAGCCGCTGCGAGGAGCGCACTGGCGACCCAGATCAGGATGTAGAGAGGTTTCCCCGCCTGCAGCGCACCGAGAGCGAGGTTCCACTTACTGACGAAGCCGACCAGGAATGGCGTGCCCGCAATCCCCAGAGAAGCGATGGTGAAGCAGGCCATGGTGACCGGAAGCTTCTTCCCGATGCCATAGAGCTCACTGATGTTATTGCGGTGCGTTCGCGCAATGATGAGGCCGGCACACATGAAGAGCGTGATCTTCATGACGGCATGCGCGACCAAGTGCAGGTACGCGCCCTTGATGGAAAGCGGCGAGAGCAGAGCCGCGCCCAGCACGATGTAGGAGAGCTGTCCGACTGTCGAAAAAGCGAGACGGCGTTTCAGGTGATCCTGCCGCATAGCAATGAGGGAGGAAATAATGATACTGCCGGCAGCGAACCATGCCAGGACGTCCACGACGCCGATCTGGGAGAGGAGCTGCGGCCCAAAAACAAATCCGATGACACGAAGGACAGCGAAGACACCGGTCTTGACGACAGCCACCGCATGAAGCAGGGCGGAAACCGGAGTCGGCGCGATCATGGCTGGGGGGGGGGGCGCGTCCAGGGGGGCGGTCCTGACCCT